>JASIAM010000128.1 GCA_030041985.1 Bryobacteraceae bacterium
CGCTATAGCGGCCGCGACTTCCGTCTGACCGACGTCGCTGGCAACGTGCTGCACGACCTGGTAGCGTAGAGCACGCCGCCTGGCCTCCAGGCTGTGATAAACTATCGCCCAACCTCCGTGTTTGAGGTGTGCGATGCGTTATCTCACGGCCTTGTTCGCCTTTTGTTGCTTCGCGGGTCATGCCCAATCATCCGGGGCGTCTGAGCCGCTCACGGTTTTTGTGACTGGCGACCGGGTGTCGCCGCCGGTATTGCAGGCGCTTCGAGAAGCGGCGGAGTCTGCCTTCGCCCCATCGGGCGTGAAGCTGAGTTGGCTGGAGGGACCTCCACCGGCAACGGGAGTGGACGGCGATTTGGTGATTCTCCGTCTGAAAGGCGGCTGTAGTAACGCCGGTCTCGTACCGGCGGAGCCTCTCACTACGGAGCCGCGCACACTGGCGCTCACTCACATCGCCAACCACAAAATTCAACCCTTCGCGGATGTGTTCTGCGATGCCGTGCGGCGATTTATCCAACCTAGCCTCAAAAGCGCGCCTGTACGCGAGCGCGATCAAATGCTCGGCCGCGCATTGGGCCGGGTGGCGGCGCATGAGCTTTACCACATCCTGCTGCACACAACGGAACACGCGCACAGCGGGATCAGCCGTGCGCAGCAGACCGAACCGGAGCTACTCGATCCCCAGGCGGCCTTTACTCCCGGCGATGACCAGCGTTTGGCTGATTCGGTAAGTGCGGATTCGAGCAGCCTGGATGCGGCCGGACGTTGATCGCATCTTCACACGGGCCGGCAAACGCTTTGTTCCCTATCTGCGTTCATCTGTGTTAATCTGCGGCCAACTGGCTTAGTCTTCCACGTCGATTTTTCCGGCTCCCTGCCTGAGTCACAGTTTTTTACTCGACCAAAAAGGGATTCCAACATGCGCGTGCTCCGAATAATCGTTTCTTTTGCCATCTCAGTTTCTCTCTACGCCGCTGCCAGTGCCGATGGCGCGGGCCTCCAGCCCGGTGTGCTCCCCGGCGCCTGGAGAACTGGCGGCCCAAACTGCGTAACCGTTCCCGACTGGCAGATTCACGAATATAACGAGGACTTTTACATTCTGCGAGAGTCGGGATGTATTCACTTCGAAAAGCCGTTTCTGTATCTGATTTTCGGCAACGAAAAAGCTTTACTCGAAGATACTGGCGCAGGTGAAGTGCAGACCGGCCCTTACGTAATAAGTCTCCTGGCAAAGTGGGCCAAGAAGAAGAATCGCCAACCCCCTCCGCTAATTGTGATCCACTCCCACGCGCACAGCGACCATACTGCGGGCGACAAGCAGTTTCAGGGCCTTCCCAACGTGCAGTTCATCGCGGCGGCGCCGGCGGAAATCCAAAAGACCACCGGTATCGCACACTGGCCGGCAGACCTGGGCACGATAGACCTTGGTGGGCGAGTGATCGATGTCATCCCGATTCCCGGACACGAAGATGCCGCCATTGCCCTCTACGACCGACTGACCGGAAACCTGTTGACCGGAGACAGCCTGTATCCCGGCCGGCTGTATGTCTCTCTGGCGAACGTCCCGATTTTCGCGGACAGCGCGCGGCGTCTGGCGGATTTCGTAAGTATGCATGACGTAGCCCATGTATTGGGCACTCACATCGAGCAAACCAAAACCCCGTATCTGGATTATCCGCGCGGCACAGCGTACCAGCCGGAAGAACACTCGCTCGACCTGGCGCGCGCGCACGTGATCGAATGGAACGACGCGCTACAGAAAATGAGAGCAGCGCCGCGCACCGTCGCTTTGCCCGATTTCACGATCACGGTTCGGGCACCCAATTCCCGCCCGGCGGTACCATCCCCTCCAGCACCGCAGGCTCCACAAAACGGAGGCAACTAATCCTGCCTATAAAAAAATCTGCTTTGACGCGTTCCACCCCGTAGCGTAGACTCAAAAAAGCACGGTTGGTCTTAACGCTCTCTGCAGAGCCGCCGATCCCTGTCGGTCACTTCCCAGTCGATACCCCAGATCATTTTTTGTTTCTCACCCGCAAAGACGAGTTCAGGAGATCTTTATGATTTGTTCGACAGAAAGCCGTTCCGACGGCAGGGTTTGCCGCTTGAAAGCAAAGCCGGGCAAAGCCTGGCCGCGGTGCCTGGCCATTTTACTGGTGGCCGGCGCATGGCCGGCATTTGCACAGAATAGTTCGTTGAATGGAGTAGTTACGGACGCCAACGGCGCGGTAGTTCCCGACGCCAAGGTCACCATTCAAAATACAGATACCACCGCGACGCGCACCACGGTATCGAACCAGCGCGGTGAATATGAGCTGGTGCAGGTGGCGCCGGGAAAGTATGAAGTTACGGTAGAAAAACCCGGCTTTACGACAGAGACGTCAGAAGTGCTTCTGCAGACGAATACGCCCGCCACAGTGAATGTCGCGCTCAAACTGGGCACGGTCAACCAGACGGTCGAAGTGCAAGGTGTAGTCTCGGTAGTCAATACCGAGAATGCATCGGTGGGCAATCCGTTCACCGAGACTCAGGTGAAAGAAATTCCGCTGCAAACCCGCAATATCGTCGCGCTGCTGGGCGTAGAGCCCGGCGTCTCTGTCAGCGGCCAGGTGCTGGGCGCGCGGCCCGACCAGAATAACGTATTGCTGGATGGCGTGGATGTCAACGACAACGCCGGCGCCAACGGTTTCAATTCGGTCCTTCCGATTCCGCTCGACTCGGTGCAGGAATTCCGCACCACGGTCGCTGGTTTCGGAGCCGATCAAGGCCGTTCGGCGGGCGGACAAGTTTCGATCGTCACTAAGAGTGGCTCCAACGAGTTTCATGGAACCGCGTATGAATACAACCGCAATACGGATTTCTCGGCCGATAGTTGGTTCAGCAATCGGGCGGACGTGCCGCGCGCGGCGCTGATTCGCAACCAGTATGGCGCATCGCTGGGAGGACCGATTCGCAAAAACAAGTTATTCTTCTTCTATAACTACGAGGCCCGCAAAGACCGCAGCGCGGAAGCCGTGAGCCGGCTGGTTCCCAGCGCCACTCTGCAGGAGGGTCTCATTCTGGTGCCGCTCAAAAGCGGACAGACCGTTACACTGAATCCAAACGATATTGCGGCCATCGACCCACTGCACCTCGGCGAAAGCTCCTACATGATGAGCTATCTGAAGCAGTATCCCGCGGGAAACAATCCGCTGGCCTCTCCCGATCTGGGTCTCAACTTCAACGAACTCACGTTCAACGCGCCTCAGGATCTGAACAATCACGCGCAGGTGGCTAAGCTCGATTACAACCTTGGTTCCCGGCAGACGTTCTCGTTGCGCGGCACTTTGAACGGCGCTTCGGTGGATGGCAACGGCGTAGTTGGCAGCACCACCGGCCTCGCGGAGTTTCCCGGGCAGGCGGCCGCCCAGGAAACACTGGACAATTCCCGCGGCCTCGCGGCTCGCTATACATTCATTGTGTCGCCGGCCCTGGTCAATGTTTTCGGCTACGGATACACGCGGCTGAGCAACGCATCGACGGGCACTGAGGCGGTAGTGCCGACGTTTTACTTCGCGAGCCCCATCGCCACTTCGCGGCCGACTCAGAGGATCGCTCCCACCCACAATGTCACAGACGATGTGACTTGGACGAAAGGCCGCCATACCGTCCAATTCGGTTTGAATTTCCGGTTTGCCTTGAACACCAATCTCATGTTCAACAACGTTCCCAGTTACAGCTTTAGCCGTAATACGCTGTTGGGGTTGGGCGGAGACATCACAGCGGACGTGGAGGCTTACTTAGCGCCAACCTACGGAGCTAGCGTCACTCCAACGTCCAGCACCAACCTGACCAACGCGTTCGGGCCTATCCTCGGCTTGGTCAACCAATATGGCGCGACTTATAACTATACGACCAGTGGCTCGCTCATTCCTTTCGGGCAACCCGTGGGGACCTCCTTTGCGGACCATGAATATGAAGGGTATATCCAGGATACTTTTAAGTGGAAATCCAATTTCACCGTCACCGCGGGTCTACGCTATTCGTTGTCCGGCGCGCCGTATGAAGTGAATGGCCGCGAAGTAATACCGTCGATCCCGCTGAACAACTACTTCGCGCAGCGTCTTGCCGCGGCACAATACGGCATTCCCAATTACGAGCTGCCAACAGCCCTGGTCAGTTACGGTCTGGGTGGACCGGCAAACAACGGTCCGAACTATTATCCGCTCGATACGCACGATCTGGGGCCGCGTCTCTCGATCGCTTACAGCCCCGCGGGCGGCTCGGCGCTGGAGAACTTTCTCGGCAAAGGGAGCGTCCTGCGCGCGGGAGGCGCGATTGTTTACGACCATTACGGCACGGCGATGGCGCAGTCGTTTGCCTCGTCCGGTTCTCCGGGCCTCGCAACCGCTGTCGCGCAGCCGGTCAATACCAATTTCACGACCGGCTATCGCTATACCGGTGGTGGTTATCCCACCCTGCCTTCCGTAGCCGCGGGCGGCTTCCCGCTGACTCCTGAAGTCATCACCGGCGGCTTTACTACATTTAGTGGCGTGTCGAGCACCTTGAAGGCGCCCTATGAGTACGTCTTAAACGCTACCTATGCGCGCCCTCTGGCGAAGAGTATGAGTATCGAGATCGGATACGTAGGCAGGCTGGGCCGCCGCGGTATCATCGAGCAGGATTATGGTCAGCCGCTGAGTAACTTTACCGACCCGGCGTCAGGACAAACGTTTGCGCAGGCCGGCGCGGCATTGGCGTACCTCTACGACACGGGCGTTACAGCGGCGCAGGTGAAGGCCAATCCGAATCTGGTGCCCAATGAGCCCTGGTTTAATGACATGGTTCCGGCGCTCCAAAATCACTATATTCCCGGGAGCGCCAGCGCCAACTTTTTCTACGATGTCTATAACAACTATGCGGGGAGTTGGCTGGATAGTCTGAACGATATCGATCGCATCCGGCAAACGAATGGGGGCTGCCTTGTAAGGACGGGCTGCAATACATTTTTCCCGCTGCAGAATTCCGGGTTGGACGTTTTTACCAATAATGGCAAGTCGTCATACAACGCCATGGTGGTGACTTTCCGGCGCGCCGTCTCCTCCGGCTGGGGCTATGACTTCAACTACACCTGGGGCCATTCCCTCGACAATGGTTCCGCATCGGAAGCTTCTATAGCCAACCTGGGAGGGCTGGGCACCGGTAACGGCACCACCGGATACTACAGCACCGGCGGGCTGCTGCAAGATGCGTTCAACCCGAACGCTTTCCGCGGGCCATCGGACTTCGACAGCCGCCACACGGTTGCGGCCGATTTCGTCGTCGAGCTTCCGTTTGGCAAGGGCAAGTCGTTCCTCGGTGGAATCGGAGGCTGGAAGCAGCAGGTAATCGGAGGCTGGCGGGTGACTGGCCTGGTAACGTATCACTCCGGGACCCCACTTACCATTAGTGACGCCGGAGATTACAACGTCAACTACGATATTTCCGCATACGCGATTCTGGCCCCCGGTGCGCGAATGCCCGCCAACGGAGTTCAGTTCGATTCGAACGGAATTCCCAGCATCTTCGCCAATCCGAGTGCCGTAAACAGCTTCGTCGGAGCGGGCCCAGGCGTAGTGGGAACCCGCGGCATCCTGCGCGGCCCCGGCTTCTTCGATACGGATATGGCCGTCAGCAAGGGCTTTTCGTTAAGGGAACACTGGATTCTCACCTTCCGGGCGGAAGCATTCAACGCTTTCAATAACGTGGAGTGGGGACCTCCCAATCTGAGTCTCGCGACCCCCACTACGTTTGGGGAAATCACTTCCTATGCGTATGGTGCAGCGCCACGTGTGATGCAAATGGCGTTGCGGTTCCAGTTCTAGTATGTGGGGCAGGGCTTTCGCCCTGCCGCCGCCCTTCTGGGCGGCGCCTCGCGTGATGCCAAGCTTCTGATGTTCGAAGCGCGAAACGGGCAGAAGTCCGGCGGCAGCCCGGAAGGGCTGCCCCACTACTTCTTCAGTAACGGGAGAAATCTGCGCACACCCCAATCGTAGGCAGCCGAGCCGATCATGCCGCCCACCAACGGTCCCACAATGGGGACCCAGAAGACGGGGATTCCATCCGTGAGGCCGTTGTTCTTGAAGCCGGCGACGGCCGTGAACAGGCGCGGGCCGAAGTCGCGCGCGGGATTGATGGCGAAACCATGAAGGCCGCCGAAACCCATACCGATGGCGACCACAATCGCCCCGATCAGCACGGGCGTCAGGTTCGCCTGTGGAGGCTGATTGCGCTCGTCCGTGATCGCCAGAATCATGAACAGCAGCAGCGCCGTGCCGATAGTCTGGTCCAACAGGCCAGCGGATAGCTGCATGGGAAATGCGGGAAAGGTGGTGAACACGCCGGCCGTATGGTTCAGGCCCGGATCGATTACATGAAACTGCGGCCGATAGTTCCAATACACAAGGGATGCAGCCACGAATGCCCCCGCGGTTTGCGCGATCCAATAGGGAATGACCTTCTTCCATGGAAAACCGCGGAAGATCGCAACTGATAAGGTGACGGCCGGGTTGATGTGCCCGCCGGAAATCCTCCCCGATACATAGACTCCCATGGTCACGGCCAAGCCCCAGGCTAGCGTGATATTCGTGTAGCCACCATTCACAATCTCTCCGGGTACGCCGTGGCCAAACAGAACAACCATGGCCACGACGCCATTGCCGAAGACGATCAGGATGAGAGTCCCAAAAAACTCCGAGAAGAGTTCCGGCAGCATCGGGTTTACGAGAGCTTCCGCAACTTGGTCACGCGGCCGATTTCCACCCACTCGGTAACAAAGATGTTGCCGGTGCGGTCGAAAACGGCGCCGTGAGGCTGCACGAATTGCCCCGCGACGAAATCGGCGCGATTCTCAGTGGTGCGCGGTGGATTAGGCACCGTGGGCTCCCCGAGGTGCAGGATAATTTTGTCATTTTTATCGAGCAGTGTGACACGAGCCTGCAGATCGGGCACCACGACGATATCCCCGTGGGTATGGAAATAACAGGGGGACTTGGTGCCCGCGATGACGTCGATTGGAGTGTCGTCCAGCTTATAACGCACAATGCGGTTGTTGCCGCGATCGGCGACGAGGAGAATCGGGTTGGCCGGATCGCGAAGATCGACCATGTTGCCGTGGGGGTTGTTCATGGATTCGATCGGCACGTCCCTGGGAACGCCTGGCTGTCCCACAGGAGGCGGATTGGCCGGTCCTCTTCCGCGGCCGGCTGCGGCCTGTGGCGGACCACCCTTCTCGCCGCCCCGTCCGGCGCCGCGGCCTCGGCCACCGCCTGCACCCGGGCCGCGCCCACCGCCCTCCGCCTGGCTGGCGGGCGGACCACCGAAGGTCTTTACCAGCTTCGGATACGAAGTGCTGCTCGCCTGGCTGTAATGGAACATGTAATAAGAGCCGTAGCCATCGCCCACCCAGAAATCCAGATTCGGGGCAAGGGCGAAATTGGTTGGCCGGTAGTTCAAACCGGCGGCTCCGCCCGGACCTTTGGCGCCGGGTCCCTTCTGATAAATCGGCGAATCCTGCGGATAACCCATGGTCCAGACTTCTTCACCTTTGAGCGTCCGCTTGGTTACGATCCCGTGCTTTTCGTCGCAGAAATAGAGGTACTCGGTCTTGCCCTCTTTGGCCCAAAACAAACCGTGCGCGCCGCCGCGGAACATGGCTCCCCAGGAGCGCACAAACCTGCCCTTCGGATCGAAAACGACTACCGAATCAGGACTCTGGCTGGTGGCATGAACGGTATGGTGGATGTAGATGTGCCCTTCCTGATCTTCGACCACGCTGTGCGTGTTGCCGTATTTGATATTGGGCGGCAGATCACCCCAGTCGTGAATGCATTCGTACTGGTATTCCCCGGATCCCAAAATCGGGTTCTTGGTACCGGATTTGTTGGAGGCCCAAACGAACGGTGCCACCGCTCCAGCAGCCAGAAAAGTGCGACGCGTAGTTGACATAGACCGTTTACTCCCAATAGTTATTAGTCATCAGTTATCAGTTTCAGCCATCAGCGTCTTAACTGATAACTGAAAACTGATAACTGATAACTTAGTTACCTACTTCTTCGCCACCATCCCGTGCGGATCGAGAACGAATTTTTTAGCGGCGCCTTTATCGAAATCCTTGTAGCCTTGCGGCGCCTGATCGAGCGGGATCACAGTTGCGTTGACAGCCTTAGCGATTTGTACTTTATCATGCAGAATGGCCATCATCAACTGGCGGTTGTAGCGCGGAACGGGGCACTGGCCGGTCGAGAAATTGCACGATTTGGCCCAGCCGAGTCCGATGCGGATGCTGAGATTGCCAGTTTTGGCGGCAGTATCCACGCCGCCCGGATCCTCGGTGACATAGAGTCCCGGGATGCCGATGTTGCCGCCGGCGCGAACCACGGTCATTAACGAATTCAGCACGGTAGCGGGACGCTCCACGCCTGCGTCTTTGCCATGGCCGCGAGCTTCGAAACCGACACAATCGACGACAGCGTCCACTACCGGTTCGCCTACGATCGCGGCGATCTGATCGGCTAGAGACGCATCCTTCTTCAGATCGATGGTTTCGCAACCGAAGCTTTTCGCCTGGGCGAGCCGGTCATTGATCATATCGCCCACGATCACGACAGCGGCGCCCAGCAGATGGCAGGAAGCCGCGCAAGCCAAGCCCACGGGGCCTGCGCCTGCCACATACACTACTGATCCGGTGGTCACACCCGCGGTTACCGCACCATGATAACCGGTGGGGAAAATGTCGGAGAGCATGGTCAGGTCGCGAATTTTGGCCAGCGCCTTTTCCTTGTTGGGGAACTTGACGAGGATGAAATCAGCATAAGGGACCATCACGTAGTCCGCTTGGCCGCCAACCCAACCACCCATATCTACATAGCCATATGCCGCGCCCGGACGTGAGGGATTCACATTGAGACAGATGCCTGTCTTGCCTTCGCGGCAATTACGGCAACGGCCACAGGCGATGTTGAAGGGCACGCTGACCAGGTCGCCTTTTTCCAGGAATTCAACATCACTGCCTTTTTCGATAATTTCGCCGGTGATTTCGTGTCCCAGCACCAGCCCGGCCGGGGCGGTGGTGCGCCCGCGCACCATGTGCTGGTCCGACCCGCAGATGTTGGTCGAAACGACTTTTAGGATTACCGCATGATCCAGCTTCTTGCCCGAGGGGTTTTGCAGCTTCGGGTAGTCGATCGACTGGACTTCCACTTTGCCGGGTCCCAGGTAAACAACGCCTCGATTACTTGACATATTTGGTCTCCTTTTGTGACTGCTTGGTCAAATCTAAATCGCAACTTTCTGTTTCGAACGCGGCACTAGAATGCCGCAGCTCCTGCTTCGGCGACGGCCTGATCCTGCTCTCCAACCCCGCCGCTGACGCCGATGGCGCCCACAACCTTTCCGTCGCGCTTCAGTGGAATTCCACCGGCAAAGATCATGATCTTCCCGTCGTTGGATACGTGGATGCCAAAGAACTGCGAACCCGATTGGGAGTGGGTTGCCAGATCCTTGGTCGCGATGTCAAATGCGCGAGCGGTATACGCCTTTTTGATCGAGATATCAATGCTGCCCAGCCACGCACCGTCCATCCGAACGTGGGATACCAGATTGCCGCCTTCGTCTGCTACGGCGATATTCATGGGCTGCTTGATTTCTGCTGCTTTCTTTTCTGCTGCCGCGATTATTCTACGTGCGTCTGCCAAAGAAACACCTGCCATGTTGACTCCTTTGAAGGGGATTTGGGATTTCCACCTGGCCCGACGGCCTCAAGCATTATATACCCATACCAGCGGCGTGGAAGCAGCCTTGAAGGGCTATTAAAGGCGGCGAAGCGGTGCGGGCACTACGGCGAGTGGGCAGTGACAGGCGACGGTCCGGCGACGCTGGCATTGGGCTCCGCCGCCGGCAGCAAACCGATTTTCATCCCCTCAGGCACGCCGCGGATTTCGCTGCCCGGCGGAAGCTCCAGAGGAGTGCGCAGCAGGAAGGGATGGGCGTATTTCACTTTGTAATTTTCAATCCAAACCAGCGGCTGCACGCTGCCATCGGGCAATTCGGCGGTGACCTGAAACGAGGCGTTCTCAGGGACCGTTATGGGCAAGAGACCATCGAGGATCATTCCGTGCGTGACCTGGAAATCGCCGCTGACAGCCACGGTGGGATTGGCGGATTCGGAGGGCCAATCTTCTGTGGGATCGAGTTTGGCGGGCAAATCCTTCGGCTCGCCTTCGGGCACCCCGCCATCGGCCCAACTCTCGATGACCTCGAGTTGTTCGGGCGTGAGCGCGCGGTCATTACGAAAGTCGCCAAAGCCCTTGACCGCGCCCCACGGAGGCATGGTCCGGCCAAGAACTTCTTCTTTGATAGCCTCTGCCCAGGGGCGCGCTTCCGAGTAGGTCATGAGCGAGAAGGCCGCTCCGCCGGGGCGATGACAGGAGAAGCAGCGCGCCTGGAAAATACGGTAGATTTCGCGGCTATAGGTGATGGGCGTGGTGATGATATCGTGCGCGCTCGCAACTCCGCTCAAAATCAGGGCGGTGAGGCAAAGTATCAGCGGGAGACGCGCCGGCCTCATTTTCTCTCCGGAATCATCCACAAATAGATAGTAGCGCCATCCACGTGCTCCTCCTTCTCAGGCTTCCAGTCGCCCATATCGAAGCTGTGCGAAACCACGCGCGTGCCGGGCTTGAGATCCTTTAGCAGCTTAGGCCGGAGCCGAAGATTCACATTCGGCAGCAGGTAGAGCGTTACGACGGTGGCATCGTGAATATCGGCATCAAACAAGTCGCCCTCCTCGAAGCGCACCAAGTTTTCGACGCCGTTGCGCCTGGCGTTTTCGCGGGCCTCCTGAATGCGCACGGGGTTGATATCGACACCCACACCATGCGCTCCGTGATTCTTCGCGGCCGTGACCACAATGCGGCCATCGCCGCAACCGAGATCATACACGATATCGGTGCTCTTCACGCCGGCCAACTTGAGCATCCCTTCGACCACCGTGTCTGCCGTTGGGACATAGGGAACCTCGGGGATCTTCGCGGTTTGGGGAGTCTGCGCGGCCGCGAAGGATGCCAGAAACAGTGCGGTTACGGGCAAATGGCGAAGTCGCATGAGTCACCTCCGGAGACCTACGATAGCGGATTCGGCAGCCAAGGCAAAGGCTGATTGGTCCGTTAAAGGACAGGCAGCGGGCTGACCGGATCAGCGATCCGCAGACAATTCTAGCCCCAGACCCGCCGCGCGGTCTCCGCGACCAATTCCAGCTTGCGCCATTGCTCCTCTTCGGTGAGCAGGTTGCCTTCACGCGTAGACGCGAAGCCGCATTGCGGGCTGAGCGCGAGATTCTCCAAAGGCACATAGCGGCTGGCTTCTTCGATGCGGCGCTTGAGCTGGTCCGGGGATTCGAGCGCGGGCAGTTTGCTGCTTACCAGGCCCAGCACAACCGACTTGTTGCGCGGCACGAAGCGCAGCGGCTCGAACGTGCCCGCGCGCGCGGATTCGTATTCGAGCAGGAACACGTCCACATTCAATTGCGTGAACAAACGCTCGGCAATGGGATCATAGCCGCCCTCGGCATACCATTGGCTGCGGTTGTTGCCGCGGCAAAGATGGATTCCCAGGATCACGCCCGTGCCGCGCGCGCCGTCCAGGCAGGCGTTATCGGCGCTGATGGCTTCGACTAGAGCATCTTCGGGATCGCGGCCCATTTGCTCTTTGACGTACGCACGCCACTTGGGATCGATGTAGTAGCTATAGCGCGGCGCATCCAGTTGGATATACCGGATGCCCTCCTGCGCCAGCGCCTGAATCTCGGCTTTGATGATGGGCACGATGTCCCAAAGAAAGCCGGAGTAGGTGGGGTATGCCTTCTCGCTGATGCCTTTTTTGTAAGCGATCGCCGGAAACTGATTGGGGCTGGGCAAGGTCATTTTGGTATCGCCTGGGCTGGTCTCGCGCAGGAAGGCAGACTCGTGCCGGGTGAGGCGGCGCGTCTGGCGTATTTTTTCGACTACGATGCCCGGCGGCGCGGTCGAGGTGCTGCGTATTTGGGCAGCCGCGCCTTTCCAGGCGCGCGCCACATCGTTTTGGTGGTCCAGTCCCTCGACCGAATCGTAAAAATCGCCCATAAACCCGGTGCGGCGAAATTCGCCATCGGTGAAGATTTGAAAACCAGCCTCTTTCTGACGGGCCAGCACACGGAGAATGTGCTGGTCCTCGATCTGTTTCCTTTGGGCCGGGCTAACGGCGGGATTGCCGAAAGCAGCCAACAGTTCCGGGGGACGCAGCAGGCTGCCGATATGATCCGCGCGGTAGGGAAACGGCATATCTGCGCATCTCTCTAAGGAACCTGTTGTTTTTTGCGCGGACGGGGCGAGCGCTTTTTGACGCCTTCGCCTTGTGGTTTGCGTACGCGCGGGCGGCGTTGGGGCTTGGGCGGAGGCTCGGGAATCGGGATCTCGCCGGTGGCGGTGGGCTGGCCCGGAACCAGCGGCTGCGGCTCGTCGATTTCTTCTTCGATGAGCGGTTCCGGTTCAGGGCTCGGCGGCGGGGCCGGCGGATGAAATTCCGCGCCCAGGAAAACGGTGAGACCCTTTTCCTCATCCGGCTGAATACGGACCAGGCTTTTGTCCTGGGCGTAATTCAGCAGCTCGCTGAATTCCTGAAAACCATACTGGCTCCAATCGAAGTGCGGGTGCTCCTGTTTGACCCATTCCCCCAATTCGTCCGCACCGGCCCCATTATCCAGCTCGAGCCGATGGGTTTCGAGCACGTCGCGCAACAGCGGAATGGCCTCTTCCGGCCGGGCGCCGGGCTTTTCGGGGGCCGCGCCCTTCATGCGGATCATGTAGCGGCCTTCGCCGCCGGTGACCTCCACGAAATCGGCCTTTTGCAGCTTTTCCACGAAGTCGGTGAACGAAGAAGCGCCGTAGGCTTTTTCATTGAAGGTGGAATCGAGCTGCAACATGGTGGATTTGAGGAGACCGAGTTGGGGCCGCACTTCGCGCCGTTCGAGAACTCCCAGGGCGCGCTCCACCAGAGGCATGGCTTGCGCCAGGTCGAGCGGCACGCGCTTATTGGGCCGGGGCGGCCGCTCTTGCGCCTCGCGGACAGGCGCAGGTTGCGGTTGCTGCAGCGGTTGCGGCGGCTGCTGGGCCCGCGGCCGCGGTTCGTCGATGAGGCTTTCGTAAGCGACGAATTCGTGACAGTTTTTTTGCAGGATGGTGCTGGTAAAGGCGCGGCCGCCGACCACAAACACACGCTTATCGTATTGTTTCAGTTTGTTGACGAGCGCGATGAAATCGCTGTCGCCGCTGACGATCGCGTAAGCGTTGATGTGGTCGTGGGTGAATGCCATTTCCAGCGCATCCAGCGCCAGGTTGATATCGGCCCCGTTTTTATCGCCGCGCGGCGAGGGGTCGCGCTGCACCATCTGCACGGCGTGCTCGGAAAGTGCGCGCGTGGCAAACTCCTGCCTGCCCCAGTTAGCGTAGGCAAATTTCGTAACGATTTCACCGCGCTCCTTGAGGGCGTCCAGCACCGCGGCGACATCGAATTCGCGGTGCAGCGTGGATTTCACACCGATTTCGATGTTATCGAAATCAATAAACACCGCGATCTTAAGCTTTTGTTCCATTTCCAAAAAATCCTTAAATTCAGGCATCGGTGTAGCGGGAGGGGCGCTCCACACTCGGGGTGTCCTTCTTCGCCATCACCGGGACATCCGTCAGCCGCCACGCTCCAACGGCGTGGAGACGACCATGCTACGGCTAGTGTATCCTAAATCGGCCTGCGAAGGCGCGCCGCCAGTTCGCGGGCGCGCGTAAACTCTTCCTCGCACTGGTGCGTGCGCAGATTTTCGCGCAGGTGCTCCAGTTTTTGAATATACAGCGACAAGGCGCGATCGATAGCTTCGGTGTTGGTGGCCAGAATGTCGCGCCACAGATCATAAGGGCTGAGAGCGAGGCGCGTCATATCGGATAGGCCCGGTCCGGCTACGCGCAAATCATGTTGCTCCGGAATCGCATCGAAAACTGTGGAAGCGAGAGCCGTGGAAGCGAGTTGGGCCAGATGGGAGGTGATGGCGACCAGCGAATCATGGCGGCGGCTATCGAGGACCACCTGGCGGGCTCCGATTCTCTCGAGCCAATGGCGAAACTCCGCGGCGGGCGCGGTCTCGAGTTCCGAAGGTTCGTCGGGAGTGAGGACCCAGGTGCGGCCCTCGAACAGTCTGCCCTCAGCCGCCGAAGCGCCGCGCTGTTCCTTGCCGGCCATGGGATGGCCGCCCAAAAACTGCCCGCGGCGGATATGGCGGCGCGCCGCGGCAACGATTTCCGTCTTGGTGCTGCCGGCATCGGTGACCAATGCGCCGGAACGCAGGAGCGGGTCCAAAACGCGGATGGTATCGAGGATACGGCTGATTTCCTGCGAGAGAAAAACGAGGTCCGACTGGGCGATGGCTTCGGCCAGCGGGAGGCCGTGATCGATGGCGCCTACAGCTACGGCATCGGCGATGGCGCGCTCGGCGCTAACGCCGAGGATGATTCCCGCGAAACCCGCCTGCCGCAACGCCAATCCAAAGGAAGCGCCGATCAAGCCGGTTCCAACAATCGCGACCGTATTCAAATGCGTTATTGCGGGCGGACCTCGGAGAGTTTTTCCAGCAGCTTCGCGGTGCTCTCGTGGGGCTGGCTGGCGGTGCCATCGAAGCCCAGGCCACCAGCTTTCCCGAGCGCGGCATCGAGCGCGGTGAAACCGCGGCTGTCCTTTACATCGAGCCTCGCTCCATGGTCCGCCAGGAATTGCACAACCTGGTCGTAGCCTTTGAGCGCAGCGCCGTGGAGGGCGGTTTGGCCCCGGTTGTCTTTAGTGTTGATATCGACGCCGCTATTTATGCAAAGCTCGATTGCTTCGATGGCTTCGGCTTCGGTTTTGTGCCGGCCGGTGGTGTCTTCTTCTTTAGTGCCAAGGCCCGCTGCCGCCATGAGGGAGTTAATGCCCGCGCGCGTGGTGAGCTTGGGGTCTGCGCCCTTCGCCAGAAGGAGTTTCATAGCGGGAATATCGCCGGCTTTGGCGGCACGCAGCAAAGGCGTGGTGCCGGTGGTCAGCATGGTATCGTCGCCGCGGTCGAGCTTGGCGCGGTAGGGCTGCTGTTTTTTCAATTGCGCGTTGACATTCGCTCCGTGGTCGAGAAGCTTTTGGATCAGATCGAGGGTGCTGAGCTTCTCATCGATAACAATTGGCGACGGGCGGTTGTCATTCGGCATGGTATTGAAATCCACCGCCGCATAGAGAGCGGTGCGGCCCGTAACATCGGCGAGATTGGGGTCCGTGCCCTTATCGATTAAATAGCCGGCGGCATCGTAGTGGCCGTTAATGATGGCGAGCACGGTGGCGCTGTTGCCATCGGGATCGGTAGCGTTGATATCAGCGCCGGATTCGGCAAGCACGCGGGAGCACTCGAGGCACCCCTGCCGGGCCGCGAACAGCAGTGCAGTGAAACCACCGGGGGGCAGCCACTTCTCGCGCGGCTCGGCGGTGACCTGGCGTTCCCAGTGCTGAATAGCGGAGCGCGCGTTCACATCCGCGCCGTGCGCGATCAACTCCCGCAGCATCTCGGGATGCGATTCAGCCGCGGCCCACATCAGCGGAGTTTGACCGTGCACCGGTTCGGTGGCATTGACTTGTGCGCCATGCTCCAGCAAAACCTTCGCTGCCGCGACGCTGCCGGTGCGCGCCACAGTCATGAGCGGGGTTTCCCCTTCGGTCCATACGGCATTGGCATCGGCTCCGGCTTTGAGGAGACGCTCGATCATGGGCGCGCCTCCGTTAACGCAGGCGAGATAGAGCGGCGTGACGCCGTAGCGGTTGACGGCATTCACGTGGGCGCCGGCGCGCAGGAGACGATCGGCGAGATCGATATCGTCCATACGCACGGCCCAATCGAGCGCGGTGGTGCCATCGGGTTCCGGCACGTTCACGTCAGCGTGTTGATTGATCAAAGCAAGGACGGCTGCGCGGTCTGCGCCTTTTACCGCGTCCACCACGCTCAGGGAAGGAGCGGCATAGAGGGCAAACGAAGCCACGAGCAAGAAGCCGGGAGCCAGAATACGCATCGAGCCTCCTATAATGCGGCCATTTCGCCAGTGCTGTCGCCTAAATGATCGCCGGGAACACCCACGCGATCGAGCACGGTCAGCAGGAGATTGGCCATCGGTGTGTGATCGGGGTAGCGCAGATGGCGTCCTCCCTTGATCCGTCCGGCCGCGCCGCCCGCCAGAAGATTCGGCAAGGGGAAGTGGTTGTGGAGGTTGCTGTTGCTCATGTTGCTGCCGAACAGAAGCACGGAGTGATCGAGCAGATTGCCATCGCCATCCGGCGTGGACTGGAGTTTCTTGAGGAAGTCCGCAAACAGGCCGATGTGGTAGCTCTGGATCTTCACCAGCTTTTCAATTTTTTCCGGTTTGTTCTGGTGATGCGAGGTGGCGTGGTGGCCATCGGGCACGCCGATTTGCGGATAGGTGCGATTGCTGACTTCGCGGGCCACCATGTAGGTGAAAACGCGCGTGACGTTCGCCTGCCAGGCAAGCGCGGCAAGGTCATACATCATGCGCACGTGATCTTCGTAGGAGTAAGGAATGCCGGCGGGAGCATCGGGAAGTTTCAGGTCCGCCTTATCCTGCTCATTGGAGGAGCGCTGGATGCGGCGCTCGATCTCGCGAACATTATCCAGATAGTCGCTTATGGTGGCGCGATCCCTGGGGCCGAGCTGCCGCGAGAGGTCCCCGGCTTCTTGCGTGATCGCGTCCAGCATGCTCTGCTGCTCCTGGTTGCGCTGCTGCCGCTCTTCCGGCGTGCCGCCCTGGCCGAACATGCGTTCGAAAACTTTGCGCGGATTCACTTCCATAGGCAGGGGCGTGGTGGGCGTGCGCCAGGAAAGTGTGTTCATGTAGATGCAGCCGTAGTCGCGGTCACAGGAGCCGATCAGGTCGGAGTGGTCCTCGGTGGCCAGCTCGAGCGAGGGCAGCATAGTGTCCTGGCTGATGTGGAGGGCGGCAATCTGGTCGGCGGTGACGCCGGCGAACGCATCCACACCTTGCGTGGGCCGGGGGCGAACGCCGCTCAGCCAGGTCGTGGGGCTGAGAGAGTGCACAGCCGTGGTGTCTGCCGCTTTGTGATGCAGGCCGGTCACGATGTTGATCGAGTTGCGGTATGGTTCGAGAGGTTTTAGAATGCGGGTGAACTCAAAATCGGCCCCATCCTGTTTCGGCGTCCACTGATCCATGATGGCGCCGTGCGGGAGATAGACGAAGCCCACGCGCGGTATGAGCTTGGCGGTCTGCGCCGTGAGAGCAGGAACCATGGCGTCGAGAAGCGGGAGAGCCATGGTGACGCCCATGCCTCTCAAAAACGTACGGCGGGGAAGATGTTTTTTGCGGATGAGTGTCATTGTAACCTCGGCTTTGGGGACTGGGGGCTAGGGACTAGGGACTGGGTAGCGGTGGGGCCTTGGGCCCCGGACTGTAGTGCGGCGTTTTCTTCCACTGGTTTCCGTTTCATTTCGAACGGCGTGCTGCGGACAATGCCCAGCACGATGGAGGAGAAGCGGTAATCGTTGTGGGCCGCTTGCTGCGCGATGGATCGCACGACCGGCATGTCGTAATATTCGAGGCCGCGGCCGAGCGCGTAAGTGAGAAGCTTTTCGGTCAGAGTATCGACGAACTGGCCGGGATGGCTGAGGATCGCTTGCCGCAGCGCTACGGGGCCGTTGACTTTGGTTCCATCCGCGAGTTCGCCGCTGGCATCCACAGGGCCGCCGGCCTCTTTGGTTCGCCATTGCCCGATGGCGTCGAAGTTTTCAAGCGAGAATCCCAACGGATCGAGGATCCTGTGGCAGGTGGCGCAAGTGGGGTTCTGGCGGTGCTGTTCGAGCAGCGCGCGCATGGTAAGCGGCTTCGCCCCCTCGCTATTCTCTTTGAGCGCGGGGACATTGGGAGGCGGGGGAGGCGGCGGCGTTCCGAGGAGGTTCTCCAGAATCCATTTGCCGCGCAGCACGGGCGAAGTCCGATTGGGATAGGAAGTGACCGTGAGAATACTTCCCTGCCCCAGCAATCCACGGCGATTATCGCCGGTGATTTTTACGCGCCGGAACTGGCTGCCATAAATATTGGGGATGCCATAATGCTTTGCCAGCCGCTCGTTGACGAAGGTGTAATCGGCGTTCAACAGATCGAGCACATTATGGTCTTCGCGCACGATGCTTTGGAAGAACAATTCGGTTTCCCGGCGGAAGGCCTGGCGCAGATTGTCGTCCCAGTTGGGAAATTGCTCGCGATCGGGGATGGCGCTATTCAAATTGCGCAGGAAAAGCCACTGGCTGGCGAAATTGGTGGTGAGCGTTTCGGCGCGGGGATCGGACAGCATGCGGCGCACCTGCCGCTCGAGCACGGCGGGTTCGTGCAGCCTGCCTTGCGCGGCGGCCTCCAGAAGCTGGTCATCGGGGATGCTACTCCAGAGAAAGAAAGAGAGACGCGAGGCAAGTTCGAGATCGCTCACCGCATAGACCGTTCCGGGGGCGATATCAGGCGGATCAGGCGAGTAGCGGAAGATGAATTTCGGGTCGGCAAGAATGAGGCGCAAGGCGCTCTCGATGCCCGAATCGAAATTGCCGTGATTGCGGCCCGCCTGGTAGAAGGTCAACAACAGTTCGAGATCTTTGTCGGTCGGCGGACGGCGATAAGCGCGGCGCGCCAGCGTGGTGATAATTTGCTTCGCGCAGGGGAGTTCATCGGCGCCCGCAGTGGGCCAGCAGGAGAAAATGCGTCTCCTGCTGGGAGTATCGCCCGAACCGGTGGCGTGAAGCGGCCCGGTGATGTCAACCGAATCGATGAGTGGAATGCCGTTCATGTTCTGCAGGTCAAGATCACGGGTGAACGGCTGCAGAGGCTCATCGGATTCGGTAGAGCTCTTGCGCAGAAATGTGACAGCCACAGCATGCGGGCCGGCCTTCACGGGAATGCTGGCTTTCAGGCGCGCATCGAGCGCATCGCCGGCGATGCCGAGATTGCTATCCATCAGCTTGTTATCTTCCTCGCCGCCAACCGGTGCGAGAAATACGCGGCTGCCATCGATCGAGATTTCGAGCTGGTGGGGCCATTCAAGGCCGGTAATATAGCCCACAATGTTGCGCAGGAGCTTTACGCTGAAATCATAATCGGCATCGAGCGGAAAGTTCAGGTGAATCAGAATGCCGCCACGCGTACCGAGAGGCAATCCCTCGATGTGCTCCGCTTGCGCGAGGTCCGGCGGAATCCGGTAGACGTGACTGATAGGTTTCGCTGCCGGATCGCCCACGGCCAAAGCGGCGATCTGGCGGGAAGCTCCCAAATACTGTTCGAGCAGCGAGGGAGAAACTTTTAAAACATCGGCGATGTTATCGAAACCATTGGCTTCGTCATCAGCGGGAAGCAGGTCGTCCACTTCGATGTTCAAGTCGAGAAGGTCGCGAATGGCGTTGGCGTATTCGGTGCGATTCAGGCGGTGCAGGGGATCGCGGCCGGGGTTGTGCCTGGCTTGCGGGCCGCTGTCGATAGACGTTTCGAGCCACGCGATGAGGCCATCGAGAGTGGCCTTGTCCGGCCGAGGCATGCCTTGCGGGGGCATCATGCCGCCACGCAGTTTGCGAATGACTTTTTCCCACGTTTCGGCGCCTTCGGGCACTTTATCCACATCCATGCGGTCGAGCATGAGGCCGCCGGTTTTGAGCTTTTCGTTGTGGCAGGTGACGCAGTATTTATTAAGGACGGCGCGGTAGGTAGCCGGCGGGGGATCGGCACGCAGATAGGAAGCGCCCGCGGTGAGGATCGCAGCGGCAAACAGGGCGTTACCGAACAAGCGGATCAAAGCGTTCCTCCAGAAGGCGGTCGAACAGACTAAGGTTATGATAACGCAGTGGTTTTGCACGGGTGTAGCCTTTTTGAGCCATGGCAGGGCCGTAAGCCGGAGACCGTTGTGCCAATGTACATCATTTGCCGCGCCGGAGGGAAGGGCGGCAGGGTGTTTGCGCTGCGAAATCGCCGGGCGCGTATATGCGCGTCCCGAAGGCCGTATCCTATGAGTTGGGCGGCAGCCAACCCATGATGACTCTGATCCTCGGCGGAGCGCGCAGCGGCAAGTCGCGATTTGCGCAATCTCTCTGCTGTGCCGGCGAGGAGGTGGTATTTGTGGCGACGGCGCGGGAAGAAGACGAGGAGATGCGCAGGCGCATTGCGATGCATCGCGAGAGCCGGCCGGCACGGTGGTTGACGATTGAAGAGCCGCTGGATCTCCCAAGCCGTATTCGCGCGGCATTGCCCTGCGCCACGACGATTCTGATCGATTGCCTCACCATCTGGCTCAGCAATCTGATGTGGGCCGAACGTGATTGGACACCGGACGAGATTGAGCAATCGGCATTGTCGCAGATCGATCAACTCACCCAGATAGGCGCGGGGCGCGAGCTGATCGTGGTATCCAACGAAGTAGGGCTGTCACTGGTGCCGGAGACAGAGGTGGGGCGGCGGTTCCGCGATCTGCAAGGATTAGTAAACCAGTGGTGCGCCGCCAAGGCCGATCGGGTTTTCCTGATGGTGGCCGGCATCGCGGTCCCCATCAAGCCCGCTCCGGAGGCAGCGTGATCCGGCGGTTTTTGGCCTCGGTGGCTCTGCCCCTGGCGCTTTTTGCCGCAGCGCCGCAGCGCATTATCTCGGTTTCGCCCGCAGTGACGGAGATTCTGTATGGAATCGGAGCCTTTCCGCGTGTCGTGGCAGTCACCGACTATTGTGTGTATCCGCCCGAGGCGAAGTCTCTGCCAAAGGTTGGCGGATGGTCCACTCCCAGCGTGGAGCGGATTGCCGGCTTTCGTCCGGACCTGGTGGTTTTCTCCGATGCCCAGGCCCCGTTTCTCGAAATGCCGCTTCGCCAGCTCGGAATTCGTACGGCCATTGCGCGCAGCCAAACCATTCAGGATGCGTTCGACGCCATCGCGACGCTGGGCCGCGCCACCGGTAACGAGCAGCAGGCCGCGCATCTCACGGCCCAAGTGAAAACGGCGCTGGACCGGGTGCGCCAGCGCGCGGCGAAGCTGCCGCATCCGCCGGTCCTCACCATCGTCGATCGCACTCCCGGCACCCTGCGCGATCTGTACGCGGTCACCGAAGGCAGTTACCTGGCAGAGTTGATCACGATTGCCGGAGGAAGAACGGTGGGCGGTTCTTCGCGGCTGGGCTACGGCAAAATCAGCAAGGAGCAGGTGCTGACCGCCAACCCGGAGGTGGTTCTGGATATCATGCCGGCGTCGCAATCGAATGGCGGTCCGCATCCGGAAGCGGCCTGGCACGACCTGCCCGAAATCAGCGCGGTCCGGCGCGGCCGCGTGTACGTGGTGCGCGAAGAATTTGTGCCGCACGATTCGCAGATGATCGCCCGGACGGCGGCATTATTTGCCCGTCTGCTCCATCCGGAAGTGCCGCCGCACGAATGGGATCCTGAGTGAAGCACCTGCTCGAAACGAAACATTTGCTCCAAGCACGCGCCGTGGAGTTCGCCTATGGGTCCGGCCCGCCAGTCATTCGCGGCGTGTCGCTGGGAGTACCCGCGGGCAGCCTGTGCGCCGTAATCGGCTCCAATGGGTGCGGCAAATCCACGCTGGTGCGGCTGTTCGCGGGGCTGCTCGCGCCAGGGAAAGGGGAGATTCTGCTGGGCGGCGAGGCGCTGCGCAGCATTCCGCGGAGATTGGCGGCACGGCAGGTCGCCTATGTCCCGCAAACCAACCGGCTTGCGTTTCCATTCACGGCGCTCGAAGTGGTGCTGGCCGGGCGCAGCCCCTACACGCCTCGCTTCCGGTTTGAAAATATGCACGACCGCGAGTGTGCGCTCGCAGCGCTGGAGGCGGTGGAAGCGGTCCAACTGGCCGGCCGCCGCGTGACGGAACTTTCGGGCGGAGAACGCCAGATGGTTTCCGTGGCGCGCGCATTGGCTCAGGAACCGCGGTGCCTTCTGCTCGATGAACCCTCCGCCGCGCTCGATCTGAAGCATCGCGCCATGCTGGTGCGCACACTGGCTGCCAGGCGCGAGAGCCAAGGCTTGACCGCGCTGGTGGTCACGCACGATCTCCACCTGATCGATCCGGTGTTCGACTACGTCTTCGCCTTGCGCTGCGGGGAACTCATCGCTGAGGGCAAACCCGCCGAAGTGCTCACCGGCGGCGTGCTGGCCTCCATCTATGACGATCCTTACGTGCGCACGCGCCGTGTGGACGGGCGCACGCTCATCTGGTCGTGCTGATGCATAGTAAAGACGCGCGCCCCGCTTCGGCCACCCGGTTCTGGAGCGCGCTCATCTTGCTGACAGGCGCGTTGCTGGTTCTTACGCTGCTCGGGTTGTACGCCGGAGCGCAACGGATCGATTTTTCCCATTTACGCTCCGACCAGCTCACGCGCGTGATCTTCTTCCGGCTCCGGTTGCCCCGCGTAGTCATGGCCGCGCTGGTCGGTTCGTCCCTGGCAGCGGCGGGCGCGGCTTTGCAGGCGCTGTTTCGCAATCCCCTGGCCGAGCCGGCCACACTCGGCGTATCGGGAGGCGGCGCGGTGGGAGCGTCCATCGCGATTGCCTGGGGATTCGACCAGCGCGTTTCCGGCGTCCCGCTGGTGTTTGTGGCGGCATTTGCCGGCGCCATGGCCGCGTTTCTGGTGGTGCATCGCATTGCGCGCGGCGGCTCGCTCATGCTTCCGGGTGCTTTGTTATTGGCTGGCGTGGTGGTGAACCTGATCGCATCGGCAGCAGTTCTCGCCATTCAATATGTGACCGATCCTTCGCGGGCGCTCGAAATTTTGCGGTGGATCATCGGCAGCCTCGACGTAGTGGGCTTCGACATTATCTGGCGCATGCTGATTTTCCTGGTGCCCTGCTGGCTGGTGCTGATCGCGTTCGGGCGCGACCTGCATCTGCTGGCTATGGGAGAAGAGACCGCCGGTTCGCTCGGCGTAAACGTTGCGCGATGCGAAGTAATCATACACCTGGTTTGCTCGGTGCTGGTGGGAGTGACTGTGGCCGTGGGCGGATCGATCGCATTTGTGGGTTTGATCGTGCCCCACGCCGTGCGCCTGCTGTTTGGGGAAGACGTGCGCATCGTGCTTCCCGGCTCGCTTCTTCTCGGCGCGGGCTTCCTGATCGCCGCTGACACGGTGGCCCGCACGGTT
>JASIAM010000129.1 GCA_030041985.1 Bryobacteraceae bacterium
AGCCCGCAACCTCCGTCATACAGAACGGTAAGGCTCGTGACCGGCGGCATCATGACTCCGAGGGAAAAGAGAGCCGTCCATCCGGCGGAATGGGCGGCCGCAGTTCCGCCTGCCCGCGCCGCCGCAGCCGGCTGAAGACATACAGGTTCATAAAGTGCATTGCGCCAAGCACGATCAGCACTAGCCCGAGCTTTTCCGAGACCAGTTCGATCGCGGCCCTGGCATCCGCCACCTGGGCGGCCGTTCGCAAAGCCAATGCGACGTAGCCCACGTTGATCAAATAGAAGCCAACCACCAGCAGATGATTCACGGAATCGGCCAGCTCGCCGTTGCCGTGAAATGCATCGATCAGGAAAGCACGGCCATTGCGCCGCAGCGTCTGCGCGACCCAGATCGTCGCCGCCAGGCTGATGGCCAGATAGATCACGTAGCAGATAACAATGTGCATGGCATCCCCCTTCCTGCAGCACGCCCGGCAGATCTGAACGTGTTCAATTCCGATTCTAGTGCCCGGCCGCTTCGATAGTCAAGGAGAATATGAACACGTTCAAAACTCCGGGCTCCGTTGCGGCAGCGCGGCAGCGCGTTGCTTACGCGGCCAACCGCGCGGCATATTTCCTTGCGGCCTGGAGGTCGCGCACGAACAGCGAGTATTCGTGTTCGAACTGGCTGTGGTCGGGCAGGCGCAACAAAGCGGAGGGATGCACGGTGACCACCAGCCCTTTCGCAAAGGGGCTTTCGAGTAACTTGCCGCGGTCGCGCAGCACACGCACGCCCCGGCCCGCGAGCGACTGTACGGCGGTGGCTCCCAGACAGACGACGATAGCGGGCCGAATCACCGCCAGTTCCGCTTCGAGCCATGGCCGGCAGGCACTGATCTCGACACTCGATGGCTTCTTGTGAATGCGCCGCTTGCCGCGCGGCTCGAATTTGAAATGTTTAACGGCATTGGTCACATAGACCGTTTTGCGGTCAATGCCGGCGTCCTCCAAAGCGCGATCCAGGATGTGTCCCGCAGGACCCACAAAGGGCCGGCCTTGGCGGTCTTCGGCATCGCCCGGCTGCTCGCCTGCGAGCACCAGTGGCGCGTCCCGTTGCCCCTCGCCGAACACAGCCTGGGTGGCGGTTTTATATAGGTCGCAGCCCTGGCATTGGCGCACTGCCGCGCTAAGGGATGCCAGTGTAGGCTGCGCGGGAAGCCATGGATCGGCAGATGGTGCGTGGGTGGCCACGAGCCCACAGTAACATTGGGGTTGTGTGGCCAGCGCAGAGGCCTTGTGTGTGTGCGTACCTGCCAAGCCGAAAAAAACGCCGTTAAGCCGCGTCCTTCACTTCCACAACCAGGCGCTTGCCGAGCACGCGGAATGCAGCCTCCAGGTGCTCCAGCCGCGAACCGTGCATGAGATCGAGTAGCCGGTCTATCTGAGGCAAGTGGCAATTCAGGCGCCGGGCCATCTCAGCTTTACCTACCTTCTTGGCGCGCATGGCCGAATAGAGGGCAATCTTAGCTTCCGAGAGAGCAGGAAGAGCGACCGGCTTCATGCCGCGCTTGGTGGAGGAAGGCCGCGGTATTTCACGGCGATCGCCGATATAGAGGCTCAGTGCGGCCTTCAGGGCATCGGCGGCGTGCATCAGGGCCTCCGCCTCATCCTCGCCAGAAGTATGGGCTTCGGGAACGTCCGGAAACTTCACGCGAATGGCGCCCTTAGTGTCCCTGATGAGTCTCGCCGGATATTGCAACACGTTTGTCTCTCCTCTACTTATTGAAATAAAACACTTGTGTTGTCAACAAGAATGTTGACTGGCGAATCCCGCTGCTACCGCGGAAAAATTCGGGATCAAAACCGGACTTCTCCCTCCCTCTTCCTTTGTGCCATAATCGGTAATCTTTGATAACGAATGAACTCTGTGCCGGCCTTCCGCGCTTTCTGGCGGCGCCGGTTGCCTCCGCTGTTAACCGGTATGAGATTTTAGGCGAGCTTTCGTTTACAATAGATTCCTTACCCGGCTGCCGATCTGCTTTTGCGAACGGGAAAAACCCGGCCGGGTCGTGATCTGTAATTACAAGGAGCCTTGGCCGAAAGCCGCGCGCCAGGAGCGTAACCGTTATCTGGCATGCGGCCCGCCGCCGCTGGCTCCAACTTGGTAGCTATGGCTCAGATCTTTCACTACAGCAGTAATACGTTCGCGCGCATGACGATCTACGGCGCGGTTTTCTTTATTGCTTTTGCCGGCTGGGCGGGATATGCGTATATCAACTCTCATTACGTAACGCGGCAGAATCAGCCTCGTGAGCAGCCCATTCCGTTCAGCCACGCGCACCATGTCGGCGGCGAAGGATTCGATTGCCGGTATTGCCATACGAGCGTCGAAAACTCCAGCTTCGCCGGCCTCCCCGCCACGCAAATCTGCATGAACTGCCATTCGCAAATCTGGCGCACCAGCCCCGAACTGGAGCCGGTTCGCGCCAGTTACCAAACCGGCCAATCGATCCGTTGGACACGCGTGCACGATTTGCCGGACTACGTGTATTTCAACCACAGCATTCATGTCGCTAAAGGGGTGGGGTGCGAGACCTGCCATGGGCGCATCGATAAAATGCCGCTCACGTGGCAGAATGCCGATCTACAAATGGAGTGGTGCCTCAACTGCCACCGCAACCCCGAGCGGTACGTTCGCCCTCGCGAAGCTATCACCACCATGGGCTATGTGCCGGACGGCGACCAGGCAGAAATCGGACGGCGCCTGGTGCAGGAATATCACATCCAGGATGCCCGCCTGTTGACCAGTTGCTCGACGTGTCATCGATGAGCGAAGTGAATAAGCAGCAACGATGAGTGACTTAAATAAAAAAACAGATCTCGCCGCCGCGCGCGCCAAGCTGGAAGGAACCCGCGGCCGGCATTATTGGCGCAGTCTTGAAGACCTCGCCTCCACGCCCGAATTCCAGGAATTGCTGGAGCACGAATTTCCGCGCCAAGCTATCGGCTGGAGCGACGATGAAAACCCCGTGGAGGGGCGCCGTAACTTCCTCAAGCTGATGGGCGCATCGCTGGCCTTGGGCGGCTTGGCTGCCTGCACGCGCCAGCCTACCGAACACATTATGCCCTACGTCCGTCAGCCGGAGGAACTGGTGCCCGGGCGGCCGTTGTTTTACGCCACCGCCATGACGCTGAACGGCGTTGCCAAGGGCGTGCTGGCCGAAAGTCATGAGGGCCGGCCCACCAAAATCGAAGGCAATCCCGAGCATCCCGCGACTTTGGGCGCGGCCGATAACCTTCTGCAGGCCTCCGTCCTCGATTTATACGATCCCGATCGCTCCACCAATGTCCTGTTGAACGGAGAGGTCCGTTCCTGGAGCGATTTCTATACGACTTTGCGCGAAGTGCTGGCCCAGCAAACCGTCAAACAGGGCGCCGGCATTCACATCCTCACCGAAACCATCACTTCGCCCACCATTGCCGATCAGTTGCAGCGCATTCAGAAGCAATACCCGGCGTTGAAGTGGCGCCAGTGGGAGCCCGCGGGACCGCACAGCGCCCGCGCGGGTGCTGCGCAGGCGTTTGGACAGCCGGTGAATACGTATTACAACGTCATCGGCGCGGACGTCATTGTTTCGCTGGACGCCGATTTCCTGGCCGAGGGGCCGGCAGCATTCCGCTATGCCCGCGAGTTCGCCGGCCGGCGGCGGGTGCGCGGCGAGCAGACGGCGATGAATCGTCTATATGCCGTCGAGCCGATGCCCACGCCGACAGGCACCAAGGCTGATCACCGCATTCCGCTCCGCGCCGGTGACATCGAAGAGTTTACCTGGGCGTTAGCTACTGCGCTGGGCGCGGCCAATGGGCCCAAGTCGGGCGACAACGCCGAAATCTATAAACGAGTGGGCGCCATTGCCCGCGACCTGCAGGCGCACAAAGGCACGAGCCTGGTGATCGCCGGTGAATATCAGCCGCCGATCGTGCACGCCCTCGCTCACGTGATGAACGCCAACCTGGGCAACGTGGGCAAAACGGTTCTGTATTCCGATCCCATCGAGATCAATTCCACCGATCAGCTTGCCTCGCTGCAGGATCTCGTGAGCGACCTGGATGCCGGTGCTGTGGACTTTCTGCTCATCCTGGGAGGCAATCCCGCCTTCAACGCTCCGGTCGAGCTGGGAATGAAGGATCGTCTTCGCAAAGCGCGGCTGCGCGTTCACCTGAGTTCACTGGCCGACGAGACTTCCGAAGTGTGCCAGTGGACACTGCCTGAGACGCATTTCCTCGAGACCTGGGGCGATGCCCGCGCCTTCGATGGCACGGTCACTCTGCAGCAGCCGCTGATTGAGCCTTTATATGGCGGCCAGTCCGTCCTGCAAGTGCTCAATATGATGACCGACAACCCGCTCCTCAGCCCTTACGATCTGGTTAAGGGATATTGGGCCACGCAGCATACCGGCGCGGATTTCGAAAGCTGGTGGCGCCGCTCGGTGCACGATGGCGTAATTGCTTCCTCCGCCCTACCCACTAAAATGCCGGCCGTTCGCGGTGAGGCCCTCGGCACACCAGCCGCACCCCGGCCCCAAGGTGGCACCGTGGAAGTGATCTTCCGCCCCGATCCTGCCATCTACGATGGCCGCTTTGCCAATAACGCCTGGCTGCAGGAGTGGCCGAAGCCCATCACCAAACTGAGTTGGGATAACGCCGCCTTCATGAGCCCGGCCGATGCCCAGCGCCTGAACGTCGTGCCCAAAGAACAATTGGATTACGGCATGACCGGTGTCCCTATGGTTCAGTTGACCTACCAGGGGCGTTCGCTCCGCGCTCCCGTCTTCGTGCAGCCCGGCCATGCCAATGGCTCGATCACGCTGCATCTGGGTTATGGCCGCACGCGCTCGGGACGCGCCGGCACCGGCCAGGGATTCAACCCCTACGGCCTGCGCACTGCCAGAGCGCTGTGGCAGGATTTGGGACTCGAGGTTAAGAAAACGGACGGCACTTATTATCTTGCCGTCACCCAGAACGAGCATGTTCTCGATACGCGCCGCCACATTTACCGCAGCGCCGACGTCGCGGAGTATCAGAAGAATCCGCTAGCCCCACATGAAGGCGCCGATGTGCCGCCTCGCGAGCTCACTCTTTACCCTGAGTACAACTACAGCGGGTATGCGTGGGGCATGGCCATCGATCTCACATCTTGCACCGGATGCGGCGCATGTATCACCGCCTGCCAGTCGGAAAACAACATTGCCGTAGTCGGCAAAGACCAGGTCCGCCGCGGCCGCAACATGCAATGGCTGCGCGTTGATTCCTATTACAATGGCGATCCCGGTAATCCTTCGATGGGCAACCAGCCCGTTCCCTGCCAGCAGTGCGAAAACGCTCCCTGCGAACTGGTCTGTCCAGTGCAGGCCACTAGCCACAGCGCTGAAGGCCTTAACGACATGGTTTATAACCGCTGCGTGGGCACGCGCTACTGTTCTAACAACTGCCCCTACAAGGTGCGGCGCTTCAATTTTTATCTCTTCTCGGATTGGGATACCCCCAGCCTTAAGCTGGTGCGGAACCCGGACGTTACGGTGCGCAGCCGCGGCGTCATGGAAAAATGTACCTACTGCGTGCAGCGCATCAACTTCGCCAAAATCGACTCCGAACGGCAGGATCGCAAGGTGCGGGATGGCGAAATCCAGACGGCCTGCCAGGCCACCTGTCCCACAGAAGCTATCATCTTCGGCGATATCAATGATCCCAATAGCCGTGTCTCTAAAATGAAGGCCGAAAAGTTGAACTACGCCATGCTCGCCGATCTCAATACCCGGCCGCGTACTACATACCTGGCAAGCCTGCGCAACCCCAACCCGGAAATGGAAGCATAAACCACCATGCCAGAAGAACAAGTCGTCGATACACCGGAATCGCAACGAGTAATCGCTCCTGGATATACCTTTGGGTCCGTAACCGATCAGATCTCCACGGTGGTCCTGACCAAACATACCCCGCTGTTCTGGTTTGCTACGTTCGCCGCCGGCTTCGTACTGCTGCAGGGCCTGCTCCTTTCGGCCTTGCTGCTGTTCTGGAAAGGCGTTGGCGTGTGGGGCATCCGCATGCCCGTGATGTGGGGCTGGGCCATCACCAACTTCGTGTGGTGGATCGGTATTGGCCACGCCGGCACGCTGATTTCCGCCATCCTCCTGCTGCTCAACCAAAGCTGGCGCAATTCCATCAACCGCTTCGCCGAAGCCATGACGCTGTTTGCCGTCATGTGCGCCGGCATGTTTCCCCTCCTCCACATGGGCCGTCCCTGGTTGTTCTACTGGATGTTTCCCTACCCGAATCCCATGAATGTGGAGCCCAATTTCCGCAGCCCGCTGGTGTGGGACGTGTTCGCGGTCTCGACATATTTCACCGTTTCTTTGCTCTTCTGGTTTGTGGGCCTCATACCTGACTTGGGCACCTTGCGCGACCGCGCCCAGCACCTCATCACCAAGTACATTTATGGAATGCTGTCCATGGGCTGGCGTGGTTCCATTCGCCACTGGAGCGTTTATGAGACGTGCTCTCTGCTGCTGGCGGGCGTTGCTACGCCCCTGGTCCTATCCGTCCATACCGTGGTCAGCTTCGACTTCACCATCGCCATTGTTCCCGGGTGGCACAGCACCTTTTTCCCGCCTTATTTCGTAGCCGGCGCCATCTATTCCGGATTTGCGATGGTATTGGCTCTGGCCATTCCCCTTCGCTCCTTTTATCACATGGAAGGCCTGATTACGGACCGTCACCTCGAAAATTCCGCCAAACTGATGTTGGCTACCGGCCTGATCGTCGCCTACGCGTACATCATGGAGACCTTTATGGCTTGGTATAGCGGCAGCGTCTATGAGCAGCAGGCCTTCTGGAACCGCATGACCGGCCCCTATTCCGCCCAATACTGGTTCCTCATCACCTGTAACGTGGTCGCGCCCAATCTGCTCTGGATCCGGAAATTCCGGACGACTCCGGTGCTGCTGTTCATTTCTTCCATCATCGTGCTGATCGGTATGTGGCTCGAACGTTTCATGATCATCGTCAGCAGCCTGGCCCAGGATTACACGCAATCCGCTTGGGGCCTGTTCCATGCCACACGCTGGGATTTCGCCACCTTCTTCGGCACCATCGGTTTCTTTGTCGTTATGTTCTTCCTGTTCGTTCGTGCGCTGCCCATGATTTCCATCTTTGAAGTGCGCACCCTGCTGCCCCAGGCCAAAGTCCGGGAGGAGGTGCGGAGTTGAGCCGGCCTAGAGGTGTTTACGGTGTCATGGCGGAGTTTGAGGACCCGACCTCGCTCGTCAATGCCGCCCGGAGCGCTTACCAGACCGGCTTTCGCAAGCTGGACGCCTATACGCCGTTCCCCATCGAAGAGCTCAGCGAGGCGTTGCACCTGCATAAAAATAAGCTGCCGCTGATCGTGCTCATCGGTGGCATACTCGGCGGACTCACCGGTTTCCTGTTGCAGTACTATGTCACGGTCATTTACTTTCCCATCAACATAGCGGGCCGCCCGCTCGATAGCTGGCCAGCCTATATCGTCATTACCTTCGAGCTCACCATTCTGTTTTCGGCCATTTTCGCGACGTTCGGACTGCTCGCTCTCTGCGGTTTGCCCATGCCATACCATCCGGTATTCAATGTCCCGCGCTTTTCCGCGGCGACCCGCGACCGTTTTTTCCTGTGCATTGAGGCGACGGACCCGTTGTTCGACCTGGAGAAGACGTCGCGTTTCCTCGAAAGCATGGAGGCAAAAGAGGTGTCTGAAGTTGCCCACTAAAGCTACAAAGTCATTTAAGCCGCCGATGGATGCCGGCCAAAGCAGAAATCTGAAAAACAATCGCCGTTTTCATCTGCGTTCCTCTGTGTTCCTCTGTGGCCTTATTCCTGTTTTGCTCGGATTGTCCGGTTGCCGCTCGGATATGCAGGACCAGCCCAAATACATCCCTCTCCGCCCCAGCAGCTTTTTCAGTGATGGCCGCTCCGAACGGCCCCTCATCGCCGGAACGGTCGCCCGCGGCCATCTGGATGATGACACCCTCCTTGAGACTGGCAAAGGCCCCGATGGAAAGTTCTCCGATGAATTCCCCTTTCCGGTAACCAGGGATAGGGTGCTGCGCGGCCAGGACCGCTACAACATTTACTGCACCCCCTGTCACGACCGCAACGGCGATGGTCTCGGCATGGTAGTACGCCGCGGATTCCGTCATCCGCCCTCCTACCACATCGATCGCCTGCGCCAGGTCCCTAACGGATATATCTTCGACGTGATTACTAACGGTTTCGGCGCAATGCCTACTTATTCCTCTCAGCTCCTGCCGGCCGATCGCTGGGCCATTGTCTCTTACATCCGTGCCCTGCAGATGAGCCAGATGGGCAGCATTAACGACGTGCCCGCGGACGCGCGTACCCAACTCGGTCTCACTGGCGCCCCACAGGAGCGCAAACAATGACCGCCGCGGCACTGGATTTCAATATCACCACTGACCTGCGAAGTGGCATCCGCCGGTGGCGCACGCGCTTCCTGGTCATCGGCGTGATCGGCATTATTCTTCTCGCTCTCGGCTGGGTCACCGCGCCGGCACAGTTCTTCCGCTCCTATTTGTGGGCTTTGGTTTACTTCCTCGGTATCGCTGCCGGCTCGCTCGCCTGGCTCATGATCCAGTACTGCACCGGCGGCGCCTGGGGCGTGGCTGTGCGCCGCATTGCTGAGGCTGCCGCCCGTACCTTGCCCTTGTTCATTCTGCTGTTCCTGCCTATTGCTTTCGGCCACATCAGCCTTTATCCTTGGGCCAAACCCGCGGTGGTAGCGGCCGATCCGATCATCAGGCACAAACAGGTCTTTCTCAATCTGCCGTTCTGGCTGGTACGCGCCGCCATTATTCTGGGTGGCTGGATTTTCTTGAGCTGGTACCTGAACCGCTGGTCGGCCGTGGAAGACCGCGAGGGCAATCGGCCGGCCCACTCGAAAATGGCCCGCATCAGCGGCCCGGGCTTGGTCTTTTGGGGTTTTGCCGTTACTTTCATGGCCATTGACTGGGTCATGTCGCTCAATCCCGATTGGTTCTCCACCATGTTTGGTTTGCTGTTGGTTGCTGGCTATGGATTGAGCGGCATAGCGTTTCTCATCATCGTCCTGTGCTTTCTCTCCTACTCCCGCCCCATGTCCGAATTCGTAACGCCGCGCCATCTGCACGATGTCGGCAAGCTCATGTTCGCCAACGTCATCTTGTTTGCTTATTTCGGCTTCTCACAATTTCTCATCATCTGGGCCGGCAATCTGCCCGAAGAGATCCCCTGGTACGTCGAGCGCCTCCGCGGAGGCTGGCAGTATGTCGCATTGGCTGTCGTGATCGGGCATTTCGCGCTGCCGTTTGCCCTGCTCTTATCGCGGGACCTCAAGCGCAATGCCCGCACACTCGTCAAAATCGCGATTTTCATGCTGGCCATGCGCGCCGTCGATGGTTACTGGCTGGTCATCCCCGACGCCACCAAGGGCGCATCCCTCGCCCCGGGTTGGATCGATCTCGCGGCATTCATTGGCATCGGCGGTATCTGGACCGCCTGGTTCCTGACGAAGTTGGAACAGCGTCCGCTGATTCCTATCAACGACATTCATATCGTAAAGGCTTTGGAACATGGCCGATAACAGAGGTATCGAGCAACATCTGCCGGATCTCAGCGATCCGCGCCAGCGTCACGAAGAGCGTGACATCAATGTTTGGGCAATCGGCAAAGTCGGTATTGGGCTGGTGCTCACCACCATCGCCTGCATCCTGATCGTCCTGGGCGTCTTCCGCTTCCTGGAGGTGCAGTACGCCGCCCAGCCCCCCGCCCAGCCGGTCTTCGTGCAGGATGCCCGCCAGCTTCCGCCCGAGCCGCGCCTCGTACCCGACGAACCCGAAACGCTCCGCGAGGTACGCAATGCCGAAGACCAGATTCTTAACGGTTATAGTTGGGCCGACCAGCAGCACACACAGGTGAAAATTCCTATCGGCATGGCAATCGATAAGCTGCTCCAGAAAGGTTTGCCCGCCCGCGCCCAGGCGCCCGCCAGCGCGGCCGACGGCGTCACTGTCCCCACAGGCAGCGGACTCGGATCCAAAATGCAGCAAGTGGGCGGTCCGCTGGCTAGTGACTTACAAGGTAAGTAATGCATTGTAAAGTACTTAACATCATAAAGCTAATCGCCCCTCTCGCCACCGGCTTCGGGCTTCTGGCCCCTCTTTACGCTCAACCCGCCGAGCCAGAACCCGCCCAGCCTACGCTTAGCATGATCGATCACAGCCTGAAGGCCAAGCTTCCAGCCGCCCTCCAGGGTGTCGGCATCGATCAGAAACTCGATCAGCAAGTACCTTTAAACCTCACCTTTCGTGATGAAGCCGGCCGGCCACTCCCGCTGGCGACATACTTCCATGGCAAGCCGGTACTTCTGGCGCTGGTGTATTACCGCTGCCCCATGCTTTGCACCCAGATTCTCAACGGTGTCATCAGCTCCTTGAAGGCCGTCTCCTTTAACCCCGGCCGCGATTTCGAAGTGGTCAGCGTCAGCTTCGATCCGAAGGACACCCCCGAAACCGCCGCCGCCAAAAAAGAAAACTACCTGCGCCGTTACAACCGCCCGAACACGGCTAACGGCTTTCACTTCCTTACCGGTGACGAAACTAATATCAAGGCGCTCACCGATGCGGTCGGCTTCCATTACCGCTACGACCCCATCACCCAACAGTTCGCCCACGCCAGCGGCATCATGATTCTTACCCCGGACGGCCGCCTGTCCCGCTACTTCTACGGCGTGGACTTTGCGCCGCGTGATGTGCGCCTTGGCCTGGTGGAAGCTTCCGCCAACAAGATCGGAACGCCCGTGGATGCGGCTTTGTTGTTCTGCTTCCATTACGACCCCACCACGGGCAAGTACGGCGCTTTTGCCGTCAATCTGCTGCGCGCTACAGGAGCAGGTTTCCTGCTGATTTGCGGCGCCATTGTGCTCGTGATCCGGCTCCGGGCCTCGCACCGGCCGCAGCATGCGCCTGCCTCCGCCGGCCACCTTCATCCGCGGGGATTCAATTAAACGATGGGAACGCAACTACGCTTACTACCCGAACAGGCGTCCACCATAGCGCCCGAAGTGGACCATCTGGCGTACTACCTGCTGGCCGTTTCGATTTTCTTTACCGTATTGATCTTTGGCGCGGTGTTCTATTTCGCCATTCGTTACCGGCGCCGCGCCGATACCGAACCGCCCCAGCCCCAGCATACCGGCTTGGCGCTCGAAATCGCGTGGAGCGTTATCCCGTTCGGGCTGACCATGATCATGTTCGGGTGGGGCGCAGAAATATTCTTCAAGGAGAGGCGCCCGCCCGATGACGCCCTGCAGGTCTACGTTGTCGGCAAGCAGTGGATGTGGAAGCTGCAGCACATGGAGGGTCAGCGTGAGATCAACGAGTTGCACATTCCCATTAACCGTCCGATCAAGCTCATGATGACCTCCGAAGACGTCATCCATGATTTTTTTGTTCCGGATTTCCGGGTCAAGCAGGATGTGGTGCCGGGGCGCTATACGACGGAGTGGTTTGTAGCCACCAAGCCCGGCAAATACCACCTTTTTTGCGCGCAATACTGCGGCACCAATCACTCCGCAATGACCGGCTGGGTTTACGCCATGTCTCCGCAGGATTATCAGGAATGGCTTGCCGGCGGCCCCACCGGTTCCATGGCTGACGCCGGAGCTCGCTTATTCGACGATCTCGCCTGCGGCAACTGCCACAAGCCGGATGGCACCGGCCGCTGCCCCAACTTAACGGGGCTCTTTGGATCCACCGTGATGCTCGCCGACGGCAGAACTGTCAAAGCCGACGAGGCGTACATCCGCGAGTCGATTCTTAATCCACCCGCGAAAATCGTCGCAGGCTATCAGCCGCTCATGCCTACTTTCCAGGGGCTGGTCTCGGAAGAGGGCGTGGTGCAGTTGATCGAGTACATTAAGTCTTTGAATCCTCCTCTAGGTCAAGCCCAGGGGAACCCAACCCAAACAACCGTCCCGGCGCGTGAACCAGCGGCAGCCGGAGCACCACCAGCGAATCGATAGAATCTTATGGAAACCGCAGCGGTTTTAGAACGAGAGACTTACCTCAATGCCAGTTACGGCCTGAAATCGTGGCTCCTCACCAAAGACCACAAACGCATCGCCGTACTATATTTCATTACCGTCTCCATTTTTTTCGCGATCGGCGGCGCCTTCGCAGGCCTCATCCGCCTGGAACTCCTGACTCCCCAGGCCGATCTGGTCAGCGCGGAAACCTATAACAAGCTGTTCACCATGCATGGTGTCATCATGGTGTTCTTCTTCCTCATCCCCTCCATCCCCGCTACCTTGGGCAATTTCTTTCTCCCCATGATGATCGGGGCGCGCGACCTGGCGTTCCCTCGCATCAATCTGCTGAGCTGGTATCTGCTGATCGGCGGCGGTGCCTTCGCTATCTTCGCCATGGTCTCGGGCGGCGTAGATACGGGCTGGACTTTCTACACACCGTTTAGCACCTCTTACTCCAATAGCTACGTGATTGCCACCGCGCTGGGCATCTTCATCGCGGGCTTTTCTTCCATTCTTACAGGACTCAACTTTGTGGTTACCGTGCATCGCATGCGCGCGCCGGGAATGACCTGGTTCCGCATGCCGCTGTTCGTCTGGGCCCACTATGCCACCAGCCTCATCCAGATTCTGGGCACTCCGGTGATCGCGGTAACTCTGCTCCTGGTGCTCTGCGAGCGCTCCTTCCATATCGGCATCTTCGATCCGGCTCTCGGCGGCGACCCTATCTTGTTCGAGCACCTGTTCTGGTTCTACTCGCATCCCGCCGTCTACATCATGGTGTTGCCGGGCATGGGCGTGATTAACGAGATCGTCTCCACCTATTCCCGCAAACCCATTTACGGCTATGTGTTCGTGGCCTTCTCCAGCATGGCGATCGCGGTGGTCGGTTTCCTGGTATGGGGGCACCATCTGTTTGTCAGCGGCCAGTCGCTCTATGCCGGCCTGGTGTTTTCCTTCCTCAGCTACTTCGTGGCCATCCCTTCCGCGGTGAAGGTTTTTAACTGGACCGCAACGCTATACAAAGGATCCATCTCGTTCGATACACCGATGCTGTATGCGTTCGGATTCATCGGCCTGTTCACCATCGGCGGCCTGACCGGCCTGTTTGTGGCGTCGCTCGGTATGGATGTTCACGTGCACGACACCTATTTCGTGATCGCTCACTTCCACTATGTAATGGTGGGGGGCACTATCATGGCCTACCTGGGCGGCGTACACTACTGGTGGCCGAAGATGACCGGCCGGATGTATCCGGAAGATTTTGCCAAGCTCTCCGCTCTGCTGGTTTTCGTCGGATTCAACCTGACCTTTTTCCCGCAGTTCATTTTGGGCTACCTGGGTATGCCGCGGCGCTATCACGTCTACCCCCCGGAATTTCAGGTTCTGCATGTGCTTTCCACTGCTGGCGCGACTGTTCTCGCCTTAGGCTATATTTTGCCGGCCATCTATTTCCTGTGGTCTTTGCGTTATGGCAAGGTTGCCGGAAGCAATCCCTGGCGCGCAACTGGATTGGAGTGGGACACGCCTTCGCCGCCGCCCACCCATAACTTCGACAGAATACCGGTTGTCACACACGGTGCCTACGATTACAGCCATATCCCCGGGGAGGAGATCGAAGTTGGATAGCGAAGCCCATCACCTGGAAACGCTCGCGTTGCGCGAGCAGTTCGATACTGAAGATCAACAGAAGGATGCATCCACGCTCGGCATGTGGGTCTTCCTGATCACCGAAATGATGTTCTTCGGCGGTATGTTTCTGGCCTACACCTTATACCGCTCGACCTACCCGCAGGTGTTCGGCGTTGCCAGTTCGAGCCTCAACCTGCCCATCGGCGCCACCAACACGTGCGTCCTGCTGCTCTCCAGCTTCACCATGGCTATGGCGGTGCGCTCGGGACAGTTAGGCAAAAAGAGAGCGGTGATCTGGTTTTTGATCATCACCATGCTGTTCGGACTGACATTCCTTGGTATCAAAGCCTTCGAATGGACCGAAAAGTTTCAAGAGCATCACGTCCCGGCCCTGGCCAATTTTCACCTGGACGGCACACCGCTTCAGGGGCAAGCCAAGCTTTTCTTCTCCCTCTACTTCGCCATGACTGGACTGCATGCCTTGCACATGGTGGTCGGAGTGGGAATCGTGCTGTTTATTATCATGGAGACGGCGAGGAACAAATATTCGCCAAAGTACTACACACCCATTGATATCGCCGGGCTCTATTGGCACTTTGTCGATGTGGTGTGGATCTTTCTGTTTCCGCTGTTCTATCTGATCGACCGCCACATAGGGAGATAGCCATGGACCAACACTTAGAACAATCCGCACATGCCGGACATGCCGCACACGGCGAACATCCGATCGATTCCGTGCGCACTTATGCCTTGGTCCTGGTGGTTCTGCTCTGCCTGACGATCGCTACCGCTCTGGTGGCTACGATCGATTTGGGCTTTTTCAATATCGTCGTTGCATTGGGCATTGCGGTAACGAAGATGATGTTCGTGATTTGGTTTTTCATGCACGTGCGCTACAGCACCACGCTCACGCGCCTGGTGATGGTCAGCGGCGTGCTGTGGCTGATTATTCTGCTGACGCTTGCCTTTGCCGATTTCGCCACACGCGGCTGGCTAAACGTGCTGGGTTAGGTAAGGGTGGGGCCGGCCCTTCCGGGCCGCCGCCGGGCTTCTGCCCGGCGCTCCCGAAGTGCGGCGGGCCGGTCCACGGCCGCTCGATGTGATCGATGACCAGAAATTCGCGCGGCCCCTTTGTGGCTTCGAGTTTCAGGCCGAGTTGTTGCTCGACGGCCGTGAAGATGGACGGGGCACTTGGCTCGTCCGAGGATGGCGCAGGGAAATCGTCTAATCCCGTAGTGCTCTGGTCTCTCGCGAATTCTACGTAGATTTTGTATTTTCCTGTAAGGCCAGTCCGGTCGATAACAGGACGGTCCAACACGAGGCCCAGCAACTTGGAGACGTAATCGAGGGTGGTTTCGTCGGCCAGCAGCCTGAAGTTCGGTCCCTTCGTCCCAATGAGAGCGCTGCAGGGTTTCTTGCCCGGCGGCAATTGCGGCGGGGGAAATGTCGGGGGAACAGGAAGAGGAACACAGTCCCCTTCCACGGCCCGTTGGAACTTCGGTCCGCCCTTTGCCACAGTCAGCCCATAGACGGGAACCTGCCGGGTTTCACGATGGACCTGCAGCTTGAAGCGATCTTCCAGAAGCGCCTGGAGCATCGGACCCTCCATAGTCGCTTCGCTGGCGGCGTTCGGCGCTTTCGCGTTGACAATGTAGGAATCGTTATAGATCCACGCTGGGCCGCCCGAAATCGGCAACGTGGAACCGAGGGGAACCACGTGGCCCAGCCCGAGCCTGCCGTAGACCCGCTGAATCAGCCCAGCCATCGGGTAGTTGTACGCCAGGATCGCGCAGCCTGTGTTCAAGCTGCCGGGCGAAACGATCGGCTCGCCTCCTGGAAGCCCCTTCTTAGTCCCTTGCCTGGTGCCCCTGCCGTGGCCCGGCTCATAATCGCGGCAGGGCCGGACCGACGCGACTTCAAACCGCGGCGCGGAAGCCACGGATTGCGCGCTCATGACGGGCGCATGCAGCATGCCAACGATGACAGGCAGGATGACAACGGCAGTCGCAGCACCGGCCAAGGTTGCCTTCTTTGCGGGATTGAGCCTGATTCCGCTGCGGTTGGCCATAATCGCTTCGATGCGTTTACTGAGATCCGCGCCAGTCACTCCCGGCACGCAAGCAAGCGGCGATTCCGCATAGAGCTTGCACACGTTGAGAATGGCTTCGGCGTAGTCGCGCGGCTCACTGCCCAGATGCAGCACGGCCTCATCACAAGCCCGTTCCCGCTCTTCCACCATTCGCGCGCCAATCCACCAAACCAGCGGATGAAACCAGAAAATCGCTTCCACCAGCATGTGGACTGCGGCGGTCAGATTGTCTCGCCGGCGGACGTGAGATAACTCATGCGCGAGCACTGCCTCCAGTTGCCGCGGCGTGAGATGGTCCGTGATGCCGGCAGGCAAAAGCAAAGTGGGGCGGAATAAGCCGGTAACCCCGGGTTCGAGCAAGCCAGGAGAAGAGCGCACTGGAATCCATGTGACGACACTCATTGGAGAGCTGGCGCGCACAGCCGCGCGAATGCGGAGAAATCCGCGAATCCGGATGAGGACGACGGCAGCAAAGCCACATGCCCAAAGCATCGGGATTAGGGATTGGAACCTGAAGACTGAAGATCGGGGACCGGGCGCTGGAGAAGCAGGAGCCGCGGTTGGCAGATCGAGCGCTGGGAGCACCCAATACGACACTACTGGCAGAGCGATCCTCTGCGCCGCGTGCCTTGGAAAATGAGTGCCAAGCCCGATCAGTAGCGCGAACGGGACCAGGAATTTCGCCGACGCGCTGAACCACAGCCAGTAACGTACTTGCGCCCGATTGCGCCGGAAGGCGAGGATGAATAGCGCTGCCGCTGCCGCAAACACAGTCGATTGCCAAATGTGATGAATCAATGCGTGGATCATTTGGGCTTCCTCATCCTCTCCGCTTTCTCCTGCTCCAGCTTGCGGACGGTTTTCTCCAGTTCGTGAATGTCTTCGAGCGTGATCTTGCCGGCCTCGGCAAGCTGCGCCATCATAGGCTGCGCGCGGCCTCCGAAAAAGCTGAGGATTTCATCCAGCAGGCGGTGGCGCGCCACATCGCGCGCGACGATCGGCTCGAAAATATGAGCGTTGCTGATCTTGCGGACGCGGCGCACCGCTTTCTTGGATTCGAGCCGGTAGACAGTGGTTTGAATGGTGGTGTAAGCGGGCCGGGGCTCCGGAAAAGCCTCCTGAATCTCGCGAATCGATGCCTTTCCCAGCGACCAGAGAGCTTCCAATATTTGTAGTTCCAGCTTCGTGAGCTTCGGATGAGCCATTTGCGCCTACTATACTATGGCAAATACTACTATTATGTAGTAGGACTGTCAAGTCCGGCTACCTAGGGACGGAATTACGGACAGACTCCGGCGACCCCCTGCCTTGCGTGCGCTATCCTCATCACATCGGATGAATCTGGTGGCAATTCACGGCGGGCGTTCGCTCTACTGCAGGCGCTCCTGTCCGAAAACACACAAAGATCTGCGCACGATGATTCATTCCGCGCCACGGAGACCCGGTTAGTTCGATCCAAACATTATGCCCAGACCAGTTTTATTAGCTGTGGACGACGATCCCGACGTCTTGCGCGCCGTGGAACGCGATTTGCGAAAGCACTACAGCGACCGCTATCGGGTGATGAGTTCCGATTCCGGCCCCGGTGCGCTGGACATTCTGACGCGGCTTTCGCAACGCTCCGAGCCAGTTGCCCTTCTGCTCGCCGATCACCGCATGCCACGCATGACCGGTATCGAATTTCTTACCGAGGCGATTCGCAAATATCCCGATGTCCGCCGCGTTCTACTGACCGCTTACGCCGACACGGAGGCCGCTATCGGCGCGATCAACCTGGTCAAGCTGGACCATTACCTGCTCAAGCCGTGGGACCCTCCGGACCAAAACCTCTATCCGGTGCTCGATGACTTGCTCGATCAATGGTCTTCTTCCTACCGGCCTCCGTTTGAAGGTATCCGGGTGATCGGCACGCGCTGGTCGGCAGGCTGCTATGCATTGCGCGAATTCCTGGCTCGCAACCATATCCCATATCAATGGCTCGATGTGGAAAGCGCCGATGCGAAAACCGCCTTGGCTGCGAGCGCCAATCCCCACGCCGCGCTTCCGGTGGTGATTCTTCCGGACGGCACGGTCATGACCGATCCGACCCAGACCGAACTGGCGGACCGGGTCGGCCTCCGGACGCACGCGGACAGCAATTTCTTCGACCTGGTGATCGTCGGAGGCGGCCCGGCAGGGTTGGCCGCCGCCGTTTACGGAGCATCCGAGGGCTTGAAAACGGTGATCGTGGAGCAGGAAGCTCCCGGCGGACAAGCGGGCCTTAGTTCGCGGATCGAAAACTATCTCGGCTTTCCATCCGGTTTGAGCGGGGCCGATTTGGCGCGCCGGGCAGTCGCTCAGGCGCGGCGTTTCGGCGCCGAAATTCTCGCGCCGCAACAAGTCACACGGCTCAGGGTGGATGGCCCTTACCGGACTGTCACTTTGGCCGATGGCTGCGAGCTCTCGTGCCACGCCATGGTGATTGCTACCGGCGTGCAATGGCGCAAACTTGACGTTCCCGGTATCGATCGCTTGCAGGGCGCCGGAGTATACTATGGCGCGGGTTCCACAGAGGCGCTCTCCTGCAACAACGAAGATGTTTACATCGTCGGCGGCGCGAATTCGGCCGGACAGGCAGCCATGAACTTCTCGCGCTATGCCAGGAGCGTGGTGATGCTGGTCCGCGGTGAATCGCTGGCCGCGACCATGTCCCAATACCTGATTAACGATATTGCCCAAACGCCCAATATCCGCATCGAGTGTGGGTCTCAGGTGGTCGCGGTGCACGGCGAAAACCAGTTGGAAGCGATCTCCGTCTCCTGTTTGCGCTCGGGAGCCGTGGAGAAAGTGCCTGCAAACTCACTCTTTGTTTTTATCGGCGCCGAACCGCGCACGGACTGGCTCGATGGTTTTGTCCAGCGCGATGCGCGCGGATTCGTGTTAACCGGGCCCGACGTGATGCGCGAGCATGAGCGTCCCGCCGGGTGGACCCTGAACCGCGACCCCTTCCTGCTCGAAACCAGCGTGCCCGGCGTGTTTGCCGTGGGCGACGTGCGCCACGGCTCGGTGAAACGCGTGGCCTCCGGCGTGGGCGAGGGTTCGATTGCCATTCAATTCGTGCATGGCCATCTTGCGAAGGTCTAAAATGCCAACTCAGACTACGGATTTGACGCAGCAACTGGCAGCCATCCCGGTGTTCTCCGATATGTCGGCCGAAGACTTGGGTTGGCTGGCCGCGCGCATGGAAGTCGCGCACTATGCCGCAGGCGACGTGATCGTTGCGGAAGGGTCGCCCGCCGATCGCCTGTTTGTCATTCTCGAGGGAGAAGTAGCCGGCAAGCGAGAGCACAGTACGGGTGACCCGCGCACCTTCTCCGCCCGCGCCGGACAAGTGACGGGCATGCTTCCCTTCTCACGCCTCACTCACTTTCCGCTCACCGTCCGCGCCATGACTCCGGTAACCAACGCCTATTTGCACGTTTCGCATTTCCCGGAAATGCTGCAGCGGTTGCCGGAGATTGGCCCTAAGTTGGTGGGCATCCTGGCCGACCGCATTCGCGAAACGACCCGCAGCAGCCAGCAGCGGGAAAAACTCATGGCTTTGGGGAAACTTTCCGCCGGTCTCGCGCACGAACTGAACAATCCCGCCTCGGCCGTCCGCAATGCCGCCGTCAATCTCAAGCAAACCGTCGCCGCTCTGCGCACCGCCAGCCTCCATCTGGACAAGCGCGCCATCCCCCAGGAACAGCGCGTATTCCTCGCCCGGCTCCAATGCGATTGGTCGAGTAATCATCCGCTGGTTGCGCTCGATTCGCTCGATCGCAGCGATCGGGAGGAAGATCTCGGCACGTGGCTCGAGGGCCGCGGTATCGAGAACGCGCGCCAGTTGGCGCCGGATCTGGTGGATGCGGGTTGCGATCTGGCAACCCTGCGCGATCTATCTCAGCGCTTCGACAACCAGACGCTGGGCGATGTAGTGACCCTGCTTACCGCTTCGTTCACCATCAACCGCCTGGTGGAAGGGATCGTGAGCGGCACTTCGAAGATCGGGCAATTGGTGCGGGCCATCAAGCAGTATTCCTACATGGACCAGTCTCCGGAGCAGGAAATCGATATTCACGAAGGTCTGGAAAGCACTCTGCTCATGTTTCACTACCGGCTGAAATACGGGATATCGGTCGAGCGGCAATACGACCGCTCGATCCCGCGGATTTGCGCTCATGGCGGCGAACTGAACCAGGTGTGGACCAACCTCATCGACAACGCGATTGACGCAATGAATGGCCACGGCGAACTGGTAGTGCGAACCGCCGCGGAATTTGGCCGCGTTCTAGTGGAGTTTCGGGATAACGGCCCCGGCATCCCACCGGAGATTCAAGACCGCATCTTTGAACCGTTTTTCACCACCAAGCCGGTCGGGGAGGGCACGGGTTTAGGACTCGACACCGTCTACCGCATCGTCGAGCAACACCACGGCGAAGTTCGCTTCGAATCGCAACCCGGGAGGACTTCTTTTCAGGTACGCCTGCCGGTAAGCCGCTGAGGGCATCAGGGCTGCTAACCTGAATCTCTGAATATGTTCCATTATTCCGGGGCGGACCTCTATTGCGAGGACGTGCCGCTCGCTGATATCGCCGCCCGCGTGGGCACACCTGCGTATGTCTATTCGAGCAAGATAGTTCTGGACAATTACTCTGCCTATCACGAAGCGTTTGCCGATTTGCCCCATACTGTTTGTTATGCCGTGAAGGCCAATTCGTCCCTGGCAATCCTGGCGCTGCTGGCCAAGGCAGGCGCGGGATTCGATATCGTCTCAGGAGGTGAATTGTTTCGCGTGCTGGAGGCCGGCGGCGACCCTTCCAAAGTGGTTTTCTCGGGCGTGGGAAAAACCGCCGATGAGGTGGAGTACGCGCTCGAAAATGGCATTCACAGTTTCAACTGCGAATCCGATGCCGAACTGGAGTTGATCGACGCTCTGGCGGCGCGCCGCGGCGTGCGCGCCGGGTTTTCGGTTCGCGTAAATCCGGATGTGGACCCCGTGACGCATCCCTATATTTCGACCGGTCTGAGCGAACATAAGTTCGGGATCCCCATCGGCGAGGCGCCGGCGGTATACGAGCGCGCGCGGCGGTTGACCAATCTCTCCGCCGAGGGTGTGAGCTGCCATATCGGGTCGCAGATTCTCGATCCCAGCCCCATTCTGGAAGCTGTTGATAAGGTAATCGCTCTGGCGGGCACACTGCGCGGCGCGGGATTCGCCATTCGCCATCTGGATCTCGGCGGCGGACTCGGTGTGGCGTACCGGCCGGGGGAACAGACGCCCCCCATCCGTGATTTCATCCAAAGCCTGCATGCCCGCCTGCGCGCCAGCGGCCTGTGTATTATGGTCGAACCCGGCCGCTCGATTGTGGGACCGGCCGGCGTACTGCTCACCCGAGTTCTGTATCGCAAGAAGAGCGGCTCGAAGGAATTCGTGGTGGTCGATGCCGCCATGAATGACCTGATCCGCCCTTCGCTTTACCGGGCCCACCACGAGATCATTCCCCTGCGGCGGCGCAATCTGCCCGAGATCACCGCGGATGTCGTGGGCCCGGTTTGTGAGACCGGCGATTTTCTGGCGCGCGAGCGGCGCATGGCCAACGTGTTCCCCGGGGATTTTCTGGCTGTGTGCACCGCCGGCGCGTACGGCTTCGTGCTGTCCTCCAATTACAATTCGCGCCCCCGCGCTCCCGAAGTGCTGGTGGAAGGCGCGGCCTCCCGCGTGATCCGGCAGCGGGAGACCCATGCGGATCTGGTGCGGGGAGAGAGCTTATGAGTTGGTTTCCGCGATTCACTGCTACTGGTGAGATCATGGGGTAGAGGAAGGCAGACTCGACTGCAAATGACAATTGACCTCAAACCGGAACAAGAGCGAATCATACGAACGGAGATCGCCCGCGGGCACTTCCGCAATGCCGAAGACGTGCTCGATCATGCGTTGGCCACACTCCAGGAGAAGGAGCACAAGGAAGAGACGAAGGCCCCACGCAAGAATCTTGCGCAGTTCTTATTGGAATCTCCATTCGCAGGAGCAGAATTGAATTTGGAACGGCAAAAAGACTATGGACGCCCTGTTGATCTATGAGCGGGTTTTTGCTCGATACGAACGTGTTATCTGAATTCAACCGGCGGGGTGCCCCAAATCCGAAAGTGAAGCAGTGGCTGGAGGCGGCGGAGACCTCCTCGCTCTACGCGAGCGTCCTCACTTTTGCAGAGATCCGTTTTGGCGTTGAGCTTCTGCCGCAAGGCAAACGAAGAGCCAAACTGGAACAATGGATCGATCGCGAGTTGCCGGCATGGTTCGATAATCGGGTGCTATCGGTTGACAGACCGGTTGCGGACCGATGGGGAATACTGCGCGCGCAAGCGCAGTTGAAAGGCCGGCCGCTATCGATTGTTGATGGCCTGCTCGCAGCGACCGCAATGCAGCATAAACTTACGATCGTCTCGCGCAACGTAAAGGACTTTGCGTCGGTTGGGCTGACTGTGGTTAGCCCGTGGGAGGCTTGAGCCCAGGTCTCTCTGAAATCGCGCCGGTTGCCGCTGACGCGCGATATGATGGAAACTCTGTCCCCGCACACCGCGGCAAGAGAAGTGGGTATGTCTCGCCTTGACGGGTTCTTTGCTTATGCGGAATCACACCGGCTGACCATTTGCGTCTTCGGGGGTGTGATGGTAGCGCTGATCGCCTGGGCGGATGCCTGCCTGCCGACTATGTCCATCGGCTTCCTGTACCTGTTTCCCATTTTGTTGACTGCGGCGGTGCTGAATACCGTGCAGATTGTCTTTATCTCGGGTTTGTGTAGCGTGCTGCGGGAGGCCTACGATCCCACCAAGTGGGGGCCGGGGGTCTATGGGCGCCTGTTGGCCGCCGGTGCCGGCTTCGCCATGGCGGGCTTCTTCGTAACCGGGCTGCATCAGCGTTGGCGCTTGCTGCA
>JASIAM010000130.1 GCA_030041985.1 Bryobacteraceae bacterium
CGCGGAATCAGCAGTGGGAAATACACGTTCTGATGACCGGTGGCCTTGAAGCGGCGGTCCAGCTCGTTCTGCAGCACTTCCCACACGGCATAGCCATTCGGCTTGATAACCATGCAGCCTTTTACAATTTCTGCGGGCTCGGCCATATCGCCTTGGAGCACTACATCCTGGTACCAGCTTGCGAAGTCCCGCGCACGGGGTGTTATCGGAGATTCAGCCATAAGTAATAGACCAATATGCCAGATTCAGCGCGCGCATCCGCTGTTATAATGACTCTTTTGCCGCGGCCCGGAGTTGCGGCGGGAAGTCTGTGCGCGCGCCATTACAATGAAGCCACTTCTGATCGTCCCACTTGTATGTGCGGCTCTGCTGCCGGCCGCAACCTCGACCACTGTTCCGGCGCACAAGACCACGCGAACCGTTCGCGCCCGTAAGCGTCCGGCGCCCCCAGCGGTCGATCCCACAGAGGGCGATAATGTCGATGGCGACGACTTGGTGATTCGCCGCGCGGCCGTCGCGGCGCTGGGTCCGGTGAAAGGCAGCGTGGTGGTGGTCGATCCCGGAACCGGCCGCATTCTCACCATCGTCAATCAGAAGCTCGCACTGCAGGGCGGCTTCATCCCCTGCTCCACCATCAAGCTGGTCACCTCTCTCGCCGCATTGACCGAGCATATTGTGGATCCCGATACCTGGGTCTACACCAGCCGCAAGGTTCGCTACAACATGACCAGCGCGCTCGCGGTGTCCAATAACCAGTACTTCGCCACGCTGGGCAATCGCCTGGGATTCGACCGCGTGGTGAAATACGCGCAGCTTCTCGGTTTGGGCGAAAAGGCGGCGCTGGATATCGACGAGGAGCAGCCCGGCGCCATCGCGTTTGCGCCGCCTAATCCTGGCGGGGTCGGCTTGATGACGGCCTATGGCGAGGGCTTTTCCGTAACCCCGCTCGAGCTGGCTGCGCTGGTTTCCGCCATCGCCAATGGCGGCACTCTCTATTACCTGCAGTATCCGCGTTCGCAATCGGAAGCCGACAATTTCACGCCCAAAATTAAACGCGAGCTCAGCGCGGATATCACCGGTATTGCCGATATCCGCACGGGCATGCGCGGCGCGGTGGATTACGGCACGGCTCGCCGTGCTGCGGGCGCCGAAGACGATCCGATTTACGGCAAGACCGGCACCTGCACCGATTTCCGCTTCTCCACCCACATGGGCTGGTTTGGCTCCTTTAACGAAGTCGGCGCGCATAAACTGGTGGTCGTAGTGATGCTCGCGGGAGGGCACGAAACCAGCGGGGCCGTAGCCGCCGGCGTGGCGGGCGCTATTTACCGCAGCCTCGCCGAGCAAAGCTATTTTGCCGTGCGCACGCCGCCGGACTTCGTGCAATTCCCAGGCGCCTCCCCGGAATCGGGTTCCGGTTCCGAAGCGCACTGAGCACGCCCTACCCGTTTTACCGGGCCTCTCCTAACCGACTTACTGATGTGACACCGTGGCCTCCAGCGGCATCCTGAAACCGGAGGCATTTTTCCATGGCAAATGAATTGGCTGGGTTGCCCGAGTCGCTGGCTACGAACAGCCTGGCAGTTTTCTCGGACAGCCTGGCAACTGTAGTGGAGCGGGCCGGCAAATCCGTAGTGGCGGTCCACGCGCGCCCGCGTTTCTCTTCGGCGGGCGTGATCTGGGCTCCGGGACTCATCGTCACGGCAGAACACACCGTGCGGCGCGAGGAAGAGATTACCGTAACCCTGCCGGATGGTTCCGATCATGCAGCGTCCTTAGTGGGAAGCGATTCCGGCACTGATATTGCAGTGCTGAAATTTTCCGAGCCGGCTGGCGAACCCGCACTGGTCACCACGCTCGAGCCGCGGGCGGGGCACCTGGCTTTAGCAATTGGCCGTTCCGAAAATTCCGGCGTCAACGCCACGCTGGGAATTATCAGCGCGGTAAGCGGAAGCTGGCGCACCTGGCGCGGCGGGCGCCTCGATCAATATATCCGGCTCGATCTGACGATGTATCCATCGTCTTCGGGGGCTGCGGTCATCGATACCAGCGGCGGCCTCATGGGCATCGCTACTGCCGGCCTCTCGCGTATCGCCGGGCTGGCCATACCGGCGAGCACGATCCACCGCGTGGTGGATGAAATTCGCACGCGCGGCCACGTGGCGCGCGGCTACCTGGGCGTGGGTTTGCAACCCGTCACCGTGGAGGATCATCAGCCAGCTTTGATCGTGTTGTCGGTCGAGCGTGGCGGCCCGGCCGATAAAGCCGGCCTACTGGTGGGCGATATCCTCGTCTCGCTGGGCGGCAAGGCGGTAAGCGATACCGGCGACGTTCAGACGGCTCTCGAATCCACCGCTGTGGGCCAGCCCATGGAAGCTGGCTTGTTGCGCGGCGGCGAGCCTCGCCAAATCGCGATTACCATTGGGGAGCGGCGGAGGAACTGACATGCTGGGTATCGGAGAATTGGCCGAACGGCTGCGCCGTTCCACCGTGCACGTGGCGTCCGGTGGGCGCGAGGGCGGCGGCGCGTCTGGCGTAATCTGGTCG
>JASIAM010000131.1 GCA_030041985.1 Bryobacteraceae bacterium
TCGCGATACTCCACCGCACCATCTCGGGCCAGATCGATCTGAACATAGGGAGGCTTGCTGCCGGGAAACGACTTGGAGTAGAAAAGGCGGGGATTATCGGCGGCTACGGCTGCCGTCCCCCACGTGCCCCACAGCACTCCACCTAGAGCCCCCCATAGAGCGACGCCGAGTGCCCATTTCATGTTGTTGCCCCCGAACTTCTATGTTCTATCATCCTTGAGCCAAGCGGCGGCCGGTGGCCATGTGAGTCGCATGACAGACGGCTACGGCCAAGGCGTCACTGGCATCCTCGGAAGCTTCCGGTGCGCCCCGCACGGCCTCGGGCAAGCCGAGTAGAGAACGCGTCATGCACTGCACTTGATACTTTTCAGCGCGGCCGTAGCCGACCACACTGGTCTTCACCTCAAGGGGGGAATATTCGGCCACCTCCAGGCCGGCTTCGGCGAGCGCCAGCAGAGCGATGCCCCGCACGTGCGCCAGCTTGAGCGCGGTCTTTACATTGGCAGCATAAAAAACGTCTTCCACCGCCGCCGCTTCCGGCAGATGTTCCTGAAGCAGCAGCCGCAGGCCACCCGCAATCGTAAGCAAACGCTGGGCGAAGGGGGATTTGCGGCCGGCCGCAATAACACCCGCCGTAATCATCCGATGGCAGACGCCGTCGCTTTCAATTACGCCGTAGCCCGTGCGTTGGGATCCGCAATCGATACCGATCACCCGCACGGATCAGGCCAGGGCCTCCAACTCCTTCTCATCGATATCGAAGTTGGAATATACGTTTTGTACGTCCTCGTGGTCTTCGAGCGCCTCGTTCAGCTTCAGCATGCCGTTGGCGTTCTTGCCCTCGAGCCGGATAAGGTTCTTGGGGACAAAAGCGATGCTGGCGTCCTCCGCAGGCAGGTGGTTGGCTTCGAGCGCCTTGAGAACAGTTTCGTGAGCCTCGGGCGGCGACAGGACCTCCCAGCGATCGCCATCGCTGCGGATATCATCGGCCCCGGCATCGAGCGCGATGGCCATTAATTGATCCTCGCTGGCAGTTTCTCCCGGCACGAAGATCTGGCTCTTCCGCTCGAACATCCAGGCGACGCTGCCTTGCTCCCCCATGTTGCCGCCGTTTTTGGAGAACACGTGACGGATTTCGCTGACCGTGCGGTTGCGATTGTCGGTGGCCACATTCACCAGGACGGCAGCGCCTCCCGGTCCGTAGCCTTCGAACATCACTTCTTCGATCTGGCCACCCTCGATTTCGCCGGTGCCGCGCATGACAGCTTTCTTGATATTGTCGTTCGGCATGCTGACTGCTTTAGCGGCCAGTATCGCGGTGCGCAGACGAGGATTGGCGTCCGGATCACCGCCGTTCCGGGCAGCAATGGTGATTTCCTTGATGATGCGGGTAAATGTTTTCCCGCGTTTGGCGTCCAGGGCCGCTTTCTTGTGCTTAATGGTGGCCCACTTTGAATGGCCTGACATGTAAACCTCTTACGGGTAGGGCGGGAAGATATCCCATCTGATTGTAACGCGCCTTGAGGATAGCAAAGTGCGGAGATTCGGCTCAACAGAGGAGGTGACAAAACCTTGCCACGTGCCATAAATTTGCCTCGGGTGATCCTGATCAAAATTGATTTAGCAGTACTTAGCAATTGGCCCCGCTCGTGCTCCTCACGCAGTGCATGCTGGATGGCGTAGCTACACAACTCGAACGCTACATGGACCTGTTAAGCGCCCGGCAGAATTTGGTGGCATCCAATATCGCGAACGCGGATACTCCCGGCTATAAGACTCAGGATCTGGATTTTCAGGGCGAATTTGAAAGCGCCGCTGGCCTCACGCCGGAAGTTGTACAGGTGACGGGACTGCCTGTGAAGAACGATGGCAACAATGTCAGCCTGGATCGCGAGGCCCGGTTGCTATCGGAAAACGCCATACGGTTCCAGGTGGCTTCGAGCCTGATGAAGGGAGAGATACACACTCTGCAATCCGCAATCAGCGGCGGCGGTCAAAGCTCATGAGCCTGTTTGGGATTATGTCGATCGGAGCATCGGGCATGGCGGCGCAGCGAACGCGCGCCGAGTTGCTGGCCGAAAATCTGGCCAACGCCGAAACTACCCGTACTCCGGAGGGTGGCCCCTATCGCCGCAAAGACGTGGTATTTGCTTCCACCGAGACCGGTTCGCCGTTCGCTTCCACCTTTAATAGCGAACTGGAAAGCGCGGGCGGTGTCACCGTAAGCGACGTAATCACGGATACGCGCCCCCCGGAAAAGCGCTATATGCCGGGCCATCCGGACGCGGATGCCGACGGCTATGTGGCATTCCCCAATGTCGATCCCGCTTCGGATATGGTCGATTTGATGGGCGCGACTCGTGGCTATGAGGCCAATGTGGCCTCCGTGTCGGCAGCCAAGGATATGATCGAACGCTCACTGGACCTATTGAAATGAAGGTTCACTGACATAGGCACTTATGTCTGCGCCCATAACTCCAATTACGGCACCCGTACTCGCCGATCCCATCAGCGTAACCCAGACCACCAGTGGCGGTGCGGGAGCATTTCAGGACGCGCTAGCGTCGGCCATTCAGACGGTGGAATCCTCAAGCCAGGAGGCATCGGCTTCCGTGGAGCGTTTCCTTTCAGGGCAGGGCGAGGAACTCCATACCGCCATCCTCGCCACCGAGCGCGCCAGCCTCACTTTCGACCTGTTCCTACAGGCGCGGAACAAAGTGGTCAGCGCTTACCAGGAAATCATGCGCATGCAGATGTAAGGTTTTGCCCGTAACCCGCCGATTCTTTTACTTGTCGGCAGGTAATTCATGGCTGTTCGTCCAATTTCGCGATGAAAAAGCTTCTGGCCAGCCTTTCCATGCGGCAGCGCATCACCATCGCTTTGGTGGCGCTGATCGCGGGAAGCGGCCTTTACTCCCTGGTGCACTGGCGGAAGGAGGCCGATTTCCGGCCCCTGTTCACGGGCTTGGCCCCGGAAGATGCCGCCGCCATCGTCCAGAAGCTAAAGGAAGGCGGTATCGATTACCGCTTGTCAGACGGAACGGCGGGCACGGCGGGAACCGTGCTAGTGCCCTCAGCCAGGCTGGCGGAGCTTCGCCTCACCTTGGCTGCAGCCGGAATTCCCAAGTCGGGCCGGATCGGCTTTGAACTCTTCGACCGGAACAATCTGGGCGAAACCGAGTTCACCGAACACGTCAATTACCGGCGCGCTCTGGAGGGCGAGCTCGAGCGTTCCGTGATGTCGCTGGCGGAGGTTGACCAAGCCCGTGTGCACATCACGTTTCCGAAGGATTCGGTATACCTTGACTCCCAGGAGCCAGCCAAAGCCAGCGTTTTGGTGCGGTTGAAGCCGGGAGCGCATCTGGCGGCGCAAAATGTGGTGGCTATTAATCATCTGGTCGCCAGCGCAGTGGAAGGCCTCTCCCCCGATGCGGTTTCTGTGCTGGACATGAATGGCAACCTTTTGGGCAGGCCCAAGCCAACCACCAGCCTGGATGGCACAGAGCCTCCGGCGGCTGTCCTGGATTACCGCCACCAGGTAGAGTCGGACCTGTTGAATAAGGTCAATGCCACTCTGGAGCCGTTGTTAGGAGCCGAGAAATTTCACGCCGGTGTCTCTGTCGATTGCGATTTTTCCGGCGGAGATCAGAGCGAAGAGATTTACGATCCGGCACGTACGGTGATGCTCAGTTCGCAGCGCAGCGAAGACAGTTCGGGTTCGGGAAGCGCCAGCGGGGTGCCCGGGACGGCATCCACTCTTCCGCGGCCCACCTCACGGCCGGGAAGCGGATCCAATCGAAATTCGCGCGTCACGGAAAATATCACCTATCAGTCGAGCCGAACAGTGCGAAAGACGCACCTGCCCGCGGGTGTGATTCGCAAGATCTCCGTAGCGGTGTTGGTGGATCAAACTCTCACTTGGGAGAAGGACAAAAGCGGCTTCCGCCGGGTGTTGACGCCCCCATCTCCGGAAAAATTGAAAGTGATCCATGATTTGGTGGCAGGCGTCACCGGTTTCAGCGCGGAACGTGGCGACCAGCTTGTAGTGGATACGCAACCTTTCGAAAACACTCTGCTGATCGAGCCGCCGCCTGGCGGCACCAACGGCGCTCCCGGATCTCCGGCCACGCACGGGCCCGCCAAAATGCCCCAACTGGATCAGAAGACACTACTCATCGCCATCGGCGCTCTGGCCGGCCTGATCGTAATCGGCTTCCTCGTAGCCATGCGCTTGCGGCAGTCGAAGAATTCCAACAAAAAGGGGGTGACTACCCCGCCGGAACTCACAGCGGCCGCCGCTCCCGCGCTGGAGCAGCAGATTGAATCGCGCCTTGCCCAGGCGGATGCCCTGAATAAAGAAGCTGAAGCCAAGGCGTTGAGTAATCTCAAGCTGACTCCGGCAATTACCAAGACGGCCGAGGTGATGGCCAAGCACCTTCGCGAGAAGATCGCGCAGGGTCCGGAAGTCTCCGCGCAGGTTTTGCGGACATGGATTCGTGAAGAGGAGAACTGATCGTGATTCTGAACGCGACCAAATCGGAAGCGGACACTCTAACCGGATTGCGTAAAGCTGCGATGTTGCTGATTGTGCTCGGCGAACAGGCGGCGGCGGACATTCTGCCTCACCTGGGCGAGGACGAGGTGCAAAAGGTCAGCCGTGAGGTTGCGAAGATTACGGCCATATCGGCCGAACAGGCGGAAATCGTCCTGCAGCAATTCCATCACTTGTCGACCGCTGGCGACTATGTGGCGCGAGGCGGCATCGACTATGCTCGCAAGCTCCTTCTGCGGGCCTTCAACCCGGATCAGGCAAAGAGATTTCTGGACCGGCTTGCTAAGGCACTAGGGTCGGAAGCGGCTTCCTTCGATGCCATTGAGAAAGCCGACCCGCAGCAATTGGCCAAGTTCATTCACAACGAGCACCCCCAAACGGTGGCTCTGGTGCTGTCCCATTTGAACGCCACCCAAGCTGCAGCCCTGCTCGGGTCCTTACCCGCCTCCTTGCGCTCCGATGTGGCCCAGCGCATGGCGAGCCTGGACCAGATCTCGCCCGAAACCATATTCAAAATCGCCGGTGTCATCGGCCAAAAGTTGAAAGCCTTGGGTGAGTTCAGCCGGGAATCCTACGGCGGCGTTCGTGCCGTGGCGGAAATGCTGAACCGGCTGGACTCCTCTACCAGCCGCGAAATTCTGGACTCCATCGAGACGCAGGACCCCAACCTGGGAGAAACCATCCGGCACCTGATGTTCGTCTTCGAGGACCTGTTGCTGATCGATGAAATCGGCTTGAAAGAGATGCTGGCCAAAGTCGACCGAAAAGTTCTGACGGTCGCGCTGAAAGGAACCAGTGAGCAGCTACGAACCCGCGTGCTGTCCTGCATGTCGCAGCGCGGCGGCGAAATGTTGAAGGAAGATATGGACGCTCTAGGCCCGGTGAAGATCAAAGATGTGGACGCAGCGCAACAGCAGATCATTTCCATAGTGCGCCAACTCGAATCGGAGGGAGTGCTGAGTTTGAAAGGCGCAGTCGGCGAGCAATATGTCGTCTAGGGTGCTTCCACCGGACGATCCCCAGCCGGCCCCTCCTGTTATCTGGCGGCGCGTCGATTTGCCAGAGAAGGGGCAATCGTACGTGCCGCCCTTCCCGTCGGTTCAGCAGCCGGGCGCCGCACCCGCCGCGAAGCCCGCTGCAGCCTCGCGGGCCTTACCAGCCGCATCCCCCGCGCCCGCTCCAACTGCCAAGTCCGCGGCGCCGGACCCGCCGCAGGTTGAGCCCGCCGTTGTCGATGCCAGCATTGTTGAAGCAAAGGTCCGCGAAGCGCGGGCCGCGGGAGTACGCGAGGGAGAAGCCGCCGGCCGGAGCAAGGCCGCAGCCGAGATGCAGCAGGCCATAGAACGTTTGACCCGTTCCATCGAAGAGATTTCCGGGTTGCGTGCCCGCCTGCGGCGCGAAGCGGAACAGGACTTGATCCGGTTGGCTCTAGCCATTGCCCGGCGGGTCATCAGGCGGGAACTGTCAGTCGATCCGGACGCGCTCCACGGTTTAGTGCTGGGCGCTTTGGAGAAACTGCAGGGCCAGGAGATTTGCCGCGTGCGCGTGCATCCCAGCCACGCAGCCACCGTTTCGGCTTCTCTTCGGCAATTGGCAACGGCATCACCAGTCGAAGTAATTCCAGACGGCACACGCCCGCCAGGGACCGTCATATTTGAAACGGATCGCGGCAACCTGGATGCCTCCATCGAGTCCCAACTGCGGGAGATCGAAAATGGCTTGGGCGACCGCTTGAGGAATTCACAATGAGCACCGGCATTTCTCTCCAACCATATCTTTCCGAGCTGGACCGCATCTCCTGCCTCACCTGGAGCGGACAGGTGACCGGAGTGGTGGGAATGTTGATTGAATCGCGCGGCCCCAATGTAGCGATCGGCGATTTCTGCGAGATTGAAACGTCATCCGGACGCACGATTCGGATGCAGGTAATCGGCTTCCGCAACGGACGCGTGCTTTCTATGCCGCTTGAGGAAACCGATGGTTTGCAGCTTGGCAACCCGGTCATGGCGCGCAGTGAGGACGCCCGGGTTGACGTGGGAAAAGGGCTGTTGGGGCGGGTGATCGATGGTTTCGGCAAGCCGATCGATGGTGGACCAGCCATCGCGTGCGAGGATGCCTACAGCCTCTGTGGCGTTCCCGGCAACCCGATGGACCGGGAGCACATAAAAACACCGCTCATCACCGGCATTCGAGCCATCGACGGACTTTTGCCCTGCGGATTGGGCCAGCGAATCGGGATTTTCGGCGGTAGCGGCGTGGGTAAAAGCACGCTGCTCGGCGCTATGTCGCGCCAGAGCTCTGCGGACGTAACGGTCATTGGGCTGATTGGGGAACGCAACCGCGAGGTAAGAGGATTCCTGGAGCAGGAACTCGGACCGGAAGGTCGAAAGAAGTCCGTGGTGGTGGTGGCTACGAGCGAACGTCCCGCCCCTCTGCGCGTGCGCGCCTGTTTCGTAACGCTGGCTGTGGCCGAGTATTTTCGCGATCAAGGGGCCAACGTGCTTCTGGTCATGGATTCGGTCACCCGCCTTGCCATGGCACAGCGGGAAATCGGCCTGGCGGCGGGCGAACCGCCTAGTCAGAAGGGGTACACACCTTCGGTATTCAATATGTTGCCCAAAATCCTCGAGCGGGCCGGCAATTTCCGAAAGGGATCGATTACGGGCTTTTTCACCGTACTGGTGGAAGGGGACGATTTTAACGAACCCATTTGCGATGCCGCGCGCTCCATACTCGACGGCCATATTATCCTCTCGCGCGAACTGGCCGCGCAGGGCCACTATCCCGCCATCGATATTTTGCATTCGGTCAGCCGGCTGACCTCGCAGATTGCTTCTCCCGCGCAGAAAGACGCTGCCCGTAAAATGCGCGAGGCGTTATCCGCCTATCGCGATGCCGAAGACCTGATTCAGCTCGGAGCTTACGTATCGGGCGCCAATCCCGTTCTGGACACCAGCATTCAACTGCGGCCCGAACTGCTGTCATTTCTGCGGCAGGATCACACGGCTGTCGCTACCATCCAGGACACGCTTACCCGCATGCAGGACCTGTCCCTGCGTCTGGGACCGGGTGCCCCTCCGCCGCGCCCGGCCACGCCGGCGTTGGCCGCTCCTCCCGCGCCGCCCACCCCTCAGGCAAAGGCTAAATGACCAACTTCCGCTTTCGTCTCGAAAAAGTGCTCGCGTGGCGGCGCACGCAGGTGGATCTGGAGGAGGCCAAATTCCAGCAGCGCACCCTGGAACTGCGCGAGGTGGAAAACGAGCAGGCGCGTATCGAGGCGGCGGGGAATCGCGCCGAAACGGAGGTGCGCGGCTGGTCGCCGCTTACCGGCTATGATCTGGAGACGTTAGCGCATTACCGCAAATATGTCACTAGTCAGGAAAAGCAGATCGCCCAGCGCCGTGAAGAGGCCCGCCAGCGGCTCGAGGCACAACAGCAGGCTGTGTTCGAGGCGCGGCGGCGCTGCCAGTTGCTGGAGCGCCTCCGCGACCGCCGCCGCGCGGAATGGCAAGCCCAAGCCGGCAAGGAACTGGAGGAATTGGCCGCCGAATCTTACCTTTCGAGTCTCGCCCGCGACTACGGCTAATCCGGTGGGTAACCGATGGCCGATAGCTGCTAGCTATAATGTTCTTTCATGATCCCTGAAACGCTGGTCGAAACCGCCCAGCCGGCCGTTCCACTCACCATCGAAGGAGCCAGCGTGCTCCACCAGATGATGCGCTTTCGCTGGCCCGCCTGGCGCGCTCTTCCGTCGAAGGATCGCAGCGCGCTTGCTAGCGAGGCTGCCCGAAAACTGGAAGACTGGGAGCAGCCTTCCGATGGCCGGCAGAGCGCCCTCTATTCCGTGCTGGGCCACAAAGGCGATCTGCTGTTGGTCCACTTCCGCCGTAATTTCGAAGAACTCAACGAGGCGCAGCTCACGCTTACCCGGCTGGGTCTCAGCGATTATCTGGAACCTACCGCATCCTACCTCTCCGTAGTGGAACTTGGATTATACGAGCCTACTGCCAAAGTCTACGCGGATCTAACTTCTAAAGGGCTTGCTCCCTATTCCGAAGAGTGGAACCGCGAGATCGAGTCCGTGCTGGCGCGGCATCGGCAGGCCATGGCGCCACGCCTTTGGCCCGAGATTCCGTCCGCCAAGTACATCTGCTTCTACCCGATGGATCGCCGGCGCGGGGAGTCAGTCAACTGGTATCGCGAATCCATGGCCGACCGGAAGCGATTGATGCATGAGCACGGCCTCGTCGGGCGGCGGTACGCGGGCGAAGTGCGCCAGATTATCACCGGTTCCATCGGATTCGACGATTGGGAGTGGGGTGTGGACCTGTTCGCCGAAGACTATCTGGTATTCAAAAGACTCATCTATGAAATGCGCTTCGACGAAGTCAGTGCGGTTTACGGCCTGTTCGGCACATTCTATGTAGGCGTGCGCACCCCCGCGGCAGCGTTGGCGAATCTGCTCGCAATCTGAACCTACCGCGAAGCCGTCGGTTTCCCATCTCGCATCAGGCTTCGATAAGCCGCCTCCACAAACTGATCCGTCGTCCACGCACCGCTGGTTGCACCGTACAGAGGATCGTAGTCGAGCGTCGGCCTGGCCGCCTGGATCTGTTGGAGGGTCATTCCCTTGTGGATCATCGCCAGCAGGCGGTCCCGAATAATCGTCAGCATGTCCCGGTACTCCACCACATCGATTTCATCGCAAATTCGGCCATGGCCCGGCACCACCATGGTTCCGCCTTCTTCCTCAAATTCCGGAATCGCCAGATCGATGACGTGGTTAAGTCCATTGATGATCCCTTGCAAACTTCCACCACGCGTCACATCGATTACCGGATACTGGTCGGTATCAAACAGATCTCCGGTAGCGATGACATCGGATCGCCGGAAGAACACCAGGCTATCGCCGTCTGTATGGGCCGCCGGCGCGTGCCACATCTCGATTGCTTCTCCGTCGAAGAAGACTTCATCCTTGTTGCCGACAAACGTCTCGGTGGGCCACGCTTCCACCGGATACATGGGCCTGGTTCCATCGGCCGCGCTCATCCGCGCGAGCACGGCATCGCTCGCCACAATTTCCACATTATTCACCGCCGTTGAAAACGGTGTGTTCACCAATGCGATATGCCTGGAGGAGCCTAAAATATTCGCCACCGCGAGATTGCCTCCCACGTGATCGGCATCCGGTCCGGTGTTCAGAATCCAGCGAATGGGCCGCTCGGATAACTTCCGCACAGCCGCCAGCATTTTTGCCGAGACTTCCTCAGTCCCGCTATCTACCAGCAACACGCCTTGCTCGCCGGTCTGCACCAGGAGGTTGGCTCCATCGCCCACCAAAAGATACACGTTGCCTTGCACTTTCTGTACGGCAATCTCCGCAGGCGGCACGGGACGCGGCAGCACGCGGTCTCGCGAAACCGGCCGCGCCGATTGGCGCATATTGGAGCGGTATTCGGGATACATCGTCTCGGGACCACCCAGCGCCGCATTTTCCGGGACGCCATGGCGATTCGCAAACTCCCGGAGGAACGGGTTCTCGCCCGGAAGATAATTCGGAATCTGGTCCTTGGGCCGGTTCGCGATCTCTTCGGCGGAACGGCAGTGATACACCCAGGAGGCATCGCTGGCGTGCAGGTTGAGAAGGAAGTCTTCCGTCTTGATCAGCGGCTCGGTCAGATACGCCGGGTCTTTGAGAATCGTGACGTGCGTGAGGTAATCTCCGTGCCGGATGAAATGCTCGGTCATGGTAGCCTGGTCGCTCATCACCACACCGTTGCGGCGAACCCAACCGGTCTTCAGATGCGTGGTGGCAACGGTCAGGACGTCGCCTTCCCATTTGCCGGTCGAAAATCCCATCCAGGTATGAGGCGCATAGTCTGGCGGATGCGGCCGCCCATCCATCCAGATCGTGCGGAACTGCGACCAGGTGCTGATGTAGTTTTTGATGGCGATCACCTGCTGCGTTTCCGGGTCCTTTTCCTGCCAGATGCGCAAGTCGAGAGGCCCCCGGTAAATGTATGGGGCCACGTGCACCCGGCATTGCTCTTCCGGCAAGGTGAGACGCGATGCGTCCCAGCTCTCGGCCCTCTGGCGCGCCGCATCGTTGATCGGCAGCCCCAGATAATCGACCAGCTCCGGGCCAGGAATCCGCTCCGGCTGATCTTCGTGAAATTGCGGGGACCATTCGCCATCCAGCAGGATCTGCGCGCGCGCCGCGCCAAAAGGCAGCAGGGTCACCAGCAAGGTGGCAGATGAAAAAAGGATTCTCGACGAGGACGCCATATTAGGTAGATTTTGACGCAGGTTGACGCCCGGCGCGAGCCCTCGACGCTGGCCCCGTCACCCACGGTGCTATCCTGAGGGGGTCGCCGTGTTGTTGCCTGGTAGCCTACGCCGCGCCGGATCGATCGCGCTGGGAAGTCTTCTGGCGATTTCCGCAGTGTACGCCATACAGCCGTGGCGCGAGTACCCCGGCGTCGAGTACAACAATTTTCCTGTTCCGAGCGATTATCAAGAGAAGACGGAGTGGGTGTTTGCCCGGCTCATGTATCCTCCCATCGGCGCCTTTCTGAATAATATCCCGGTCTACCGGCTCCCCACGCCCGGTTTCAACTTTCTGGGCGACTGGCGCTTGGGCGCTTCCAACTGGACCATGGATTATCCGCGGTCGGACCGCCACTTTTCTGCCGCGCTCCGCCGGCTCACACGCATCCATGCTCGCTCGGCCGAGCAGTCGGTCAACCTCGAAGACAACGATGTCTGGGATTGGCCGTGGTTATACGGGGTTGAAGTGGGCCACTGGAATCTGACGGACGATATGGTCCGGATAATGCGCGAGTACCTCCTGCGGGGCGGCTTCTTCATGTGCGACGATTTCCACGGGACCATTGAGTGGGAAGTGTTCGCTGCCAGCATGCAGCGAATTTTCCCGGATCGCCCGATAGTCGAAATACCGAGCAGCGATCCGATTTTCCACATCATCTACGATCTCGACGATCGCTACCAGGTGCCGGGCGAGCAGTACGTGGAAAGCGGCCAAACATGGGAGCAGGATGGCAAAGTTCCGCATTGGCGCGGCATTTATGACGACAAGGGCCGCGTCATGGTTGCGATGTGCTTCGACATGGATTTAGGGGATTCCTGGGAGCATGCCGATAACCCGCAGTACCCGGAAAGATTTTCGGCGCTAGGCATCCGCATTGGCGTGAATTACGTGACCTACGCCATGTCGCATTGAGGGAACAGCAGAATGAATTGGCCCGCAACGGGCGCCACCGCACTCGCTCTCGCCGTGATTTTCGGGGCTTTCGGCGCGCATGGTTTACAGAGCCGCCTCGACGCCTCATCGCGCAGCGTCTATGAGACGGCGGTCATGTATCATTTCTTTCATGCCTTGGGGCTGCTCATTGTCTCGCTGATGCCGAAATCCGGTTATCTTTCGCAAAGCCAGGCGTCGTGGATATGTGGGCTTCTCGCCGCGGGCATCGTGCTGTTCTCCGGAAGCCTCTATGTACTCGCGATAACCCGCATACCTTGGCTGGGCGCCATCACTCCGGTTGGCGGAATCGCGTTTATCCTGGGCTGGCTGGTGCTGGCCTGGACCCTGCTGCGAAAATAGATCAGGTACCTGCTTATGACTGAAGCCTCGCAACTGTACGAAGAAGACTTTTACCTCTGGACGCGGGAAACCGCGGCAGCGCTGCGTGCACGGCGCTTTGCGGACCTGGATGTCGAGCACCTGGCGGAGGAAATGGAGTCCATGGCCGGAAGCAGCAAGCGCGAACTGAAAAGCCGGATCACTCAGATCTTGGAGCACCTGCTGAAGTTGCGCATGGCCAAGGGCATCATCCTGGAGCACAACCAGAGTGGTTGGCAGGCCTCGATTGCTCGGCAACGCAACGAAATCGATACCCTGTTTCAGGAAAGCCCCAGTCTCCGCCGCTTCATCGACCCGGAGATCATCGCGGCATGCTACCGGAGCGCGGCCGCTGTGGTGGCTACGGAATACAAGGTCGAGCCTCCCACCGAGTGCCCCTTCTCGGCTGAAGAGATCCTTTAGCCCTTGTCCTCGCCCGCCATCGTGCGCCAGTCGAGCGCATCCAGGAACGCCGGCTTTTCGCGCCAACCGGGTTCCACGCGCACGTGCAGATCCAGATAAATCCGTATGCCGAACAGCCGTTCCATCTCCTGCCGCGCCAGAGTGCCGATGCGCTTCAGCACCGCGCCTTGGGAGCCGATGACGATCGCCTTCTGGCCGGGGCGCTCCACACGAATAGTGGCGTAGATTCGCGTAATGCGGGGAGTCTCTTCCCATCGGTCGACCATGACCGCGACGGCATGCGGCACTTCCTGGCGCGTGGCGAGCAACACTTTCTCGCGGATCAGTTCGGCCGCCAGATAACGCTCGGGCTGATCGGTGATGTGATCGGCCGGAAAATAAGCGGGTCCCTCCGGCAGACGCTCGCGGATGGAGTTTTTCAACTCGTCCAGGCCCGCGCCCTTGGCAGCCGAAATGGGATGATACTCGGCAAATTCGTGGGCCGACTCGTAGCGCTCGATCAGTCTTAGCAGCCGCGTCTTATCTTTGACCAAGTCGATCTTGTTCAACGCCAGAATTGCCGGGGTTTGCGTTTTGCGGAGTAAATCCAGGGCCCGAAGGTCCTCTTCCCCGAAATCGGGGATAGCGTCGGCCACAAACACTAATAGATCGCGTTGCTCCAAAGCAGCGCGCACGGCGTCCATCATGCGTTTATTGAGCGGCGTATCGGCCCGGTGAATGCCGGGCGTATCGAGAAAAACGATCTGCGCATCCGGCAAGGTGAGCACCCCTTGAACGGAAATGCGCGTGGTCTGGGGTTTGTCCGCGATGATGGCGACCTTCTGCCCCACCAGCGCATTCAGAAGCGTGGATTTGCCGGCATTCGGCCTCCCGATGATGGAGACAAATCCGGAACGGAAGCGTTTTTCTTCCAAGACGGCGTCACTCATGGGTGTCATTCGTGAGCGACGGCCTGCGGTTTGCTGATGCGCACCTGCTCGACGCGCAATTCGTCGCTGGCCAGAGCCTCCAGCCGAACGCCGTCGCGCTCGATCGATTCGCCCGCCTTGGGCACGCGCCCCAGCCATTCGGTCAAAAGGCCGCCGACCGTAGTCGATTCGATGTCTCCTTCCCGGTGAAAGGAATCCACCAGGTCGCTAATGCGGTCGAGATCGAAATTGCCAGCAACGATGTAGCCGCCTTCGCCATCTTCGGCAACATCGCTGGCCGGTTCGTGCTCATCGCGGATCTCGCCGATGATCACCTCGAGCAGATCTTCCATAGTAGCGAGACCGGCGGTATTGCCGTATTCGTCCACCACGATCACCATGTGAGTATTCTCTTGCTGCATCTGGCGCATGAGGTCGCTCACTGCCTTGGTTTCCGGCACGAACGGAATGGGGCGCAATAGCTCGCGCACGGTGCGGCGCTCGCGCTCCTCCTCTTCCAGCTCGAACATGTCGCGCACGTGCACGAAACCGATGACCTGGTCGATATTCTGCTCGTATGCGGGGATGCGGGAATACTGCTCCGTGATGACAAGCTGGCGCAACTGCTCCAGCGTGGCGTCTGCCGAAATGGCCACGATATTGGGGCGCGGTGTCATCACTTCCCGCACCACCTTATCACCGAATTCCACCACGGACTGGATCAGCTCGCGGTCTTCTTCCTCGATCAAGCCCTCTTCAGCTCCCGCAGAGATGAGGGCCTCGATGTTTTCGGCGGGAGTGGGCGCCTCGACCACTGCAGCGTTGTCATCGGCCAGATCGACGAGGGATTGGAATAAAGTGAGCAGCGCCTCGAAAGGCCGCGCCACCAGAGCAACACTGCGCAAAAATGGGACCAGCGGAAGAAGCCATTGCGCGGTGGTGCGGCGGTACAGCAGTTGCGGCAAAGCGTAGGAGACGGCCATCATAGTGAGCCACGCCGCCAGGCCCGCCTGCCAAAACGCATCCCAGCTCCAGGGCTGGCCATCGGCGAACCAGGCGAAATAACAGATGCCCACGGCCAACAACAGGGTGTGCTTGACCAGAGAGAAGGAACCAGCGCCGCGCTCGGTCTTCATCCCAAGCTTGTCTTCCAGTGTTTCCTTGAAGAATTTGAGCGAGGGCAGATCACGCGTGCGCAAACGCATGCTCTCGAGGTACAGCATCTGCACAAAGGTGACAATCGCCAGCAGCGGAATGGCTAATAGCGTTGCCAGTACGATGGCGAGTGTCATGTGCGCACCCGTTCGATCAAACTGGCAGGCAGGCCAAGCCGCGCGCGCCAGCGTTTTTCGGCGCGCTCCATGCGTCCGCCATCGGTTTCATGATCCATGCCGAGCAGGTGGAGCAGGCCGTGCAGCATCAGAATCCGGATTTCCTGCTCCAGTGCATGGCCGAAGCGGCCAGCCTGCGCGCGGGCCCGCGGGAGGGAAATCGCCAGATCACCTAATCTGGGGCCCGGGGCTGGGGGCCAGGAGCCGGGGACGGGAAACGACAGTACGTCAGTTATCTCGTCTTTGCCTCGGAAGTCACGATTCAGGCGCCGTAATTCGGCGTCGGTGGTAATCAGGCAATCGAATGGGCGGCCCCTGCCAACGGTAGTTTCGAGATTCTTCGCGAACCGGCAGAGCTGGCCTTTGAGAACATGCCGCAGATTCTCCGGGACGCGGCGAAACGTAACGGTACTGCCTTCAGGAGACATGATGGCGCGCTTTAGGCGCGCGAGGCCGTATCGGCTGCAGCCACAACTTCGGGCTTGGTTTCGCCGTTACCATTCTCGGCCGCGGGTTCCGACAGCTTCAGGCTAAGCTGCCGGCCCGCGATGGTTTCGTTATAGCGCTCGTATGCTTTCACGATGCGCTGCACCAGCGAGTGGCGCACCACGTCGCGCTCATCAAATTGTACGAAGCTGATGCCCTCCACACCCTTGAGCACTTCAATCGCGTCGATCAAACCGCTGCGGCGCACATTGGGCAAATCGATCTGCGTGATATCGCCGTTCACCACCATTTTCGATCCAAAACCCTGGCGGGTGAGGATCATTTTCATCTGCTCGGGCGTGCTGTTCTGCGCCTCATCCAGAATAATGAAGCTGTCGTTGAGTGTGCGGCCGCGCATAAACGCGATAGGTGCCACTTCGATGACGTTGCGTTCCAGCAATTTTTCTACGCGGTCGCTCTCGAGCATATCGTAGAGCGCGTCGTACAAGGGGCGGAGGTAGGGGTCCACTTTTTCCTGCAGCGTCCCCGGAAGGAAGCCCAGCCGTTCGCCCGCTTCCACCGCGGGGCGCGTCAAAATGATGCGTGTCACCTGCTTGTTCACGAGCGCGGAAACAGCCATGGCCACGGCGAGATACGTCTTGCCCGTGCCGGCCGGCCCCACTCCGAAAACCATGTCGTTACGCTCAATGGCTTCGAGGTACCGGCGCTGGTTAATGGATTTCGGCGTCAGAGCCTTCTTGCCGAAATTGCGCTGCCGGCCACTGTGCACCAGCGCCCGCAGGGAAACATCACGATCCAGCGTCACTACCCGCAGATAACTATTGAGATCGCCGTTGTTAAAGACGTGGCCCTCGCTGACCAGAAGATTGTAATCCTCCAGTATGTTTTCCGCGCGGGAAACGTTCTCCGCTTCACCTTCGATTTCCAGGTTATTGTCGAGCAGTTGCGTGTTGACGTTCAATCCGGCTTCGAGTAACCGGATGTTTTCATCGCGTGTACCAAAGAGGCTTTCTACGCCCCGGCTGATGCGAACGCTAACTTTCATCGAGTGGGTATTGGATACCTCCAAGCTTTAAAAAAGTGCACAGGATAGAGTTGGGATTTCGGGAGAGGTTCGTTTGTGCATCGACCCGCTGTTGCGGGCGGCTAAACACCATCTGGAAGCATTATAGCGCGATTTTGTCCTCGTGTTGGCTACAATGGCAGATAGCCATGGTTGAAATCGAGCCGTTGCGCGTGGAATTAGAGCGCGAGGAGGACGGGCGAGTTTTGGCCTCCCTTCCGATCGAAACCGGTGAAGAGGTTCCCGCCCCGCTCAAGGTGCTATTCGCAGCGTGAGCGTTTGGCGCGACACCAAGGCAAGGGACTCCGGCTCTCCGTAATCTGTTGCGGCTCTCAAGGCCCTTCACGACCCCGCCTGCAGCATCCGCGTCTCGCGGAATTCAGCGATCTCTTCAACCTCCGCTGGCATCAGGCGGAAATCCATCGCCCCAATCACACCAGCGACCTGGTCGGGGGAGCGGATGCCCACGATCGCCGCTGTAACCGCCGGGTGCCGCAAGGCCCAGGCAATCGCCACCTCCCCGGCGGAGCGGTTGTGGCGCGCGCCGATCTTTTTCATCAGCTCCGCGAGTTCCAGATTGCGCGAAAGCTGCGGCTCCTGGAAATTGAGGGCGCGCCGCCGGAAATCGTCTTCCGGAAAGCTCGCTACGCGCTCTTTGGTCATCTTGCCGCTCAGTAACCCGGATTTCATGGGCGAATAGACAATCACTCCAAGGCTGTGTTTCAGGCAGTACGGCAGCGTGTCATCTTCAATTTCGGGCGAAACCGCCGAGTACGGCGGCTGGAGCGATGTGATCGGCGCAATTTTGCGGCAGCGGTCCATCTGCTTGGACGTGAAATTCGAAACACCGGCCCAACGAATCTTTCCTTCCTGCTTGAGCTTGGCGAGCGTGGCCCAGCCTTCCTCGATATCCGGTTCCGGATTCGGCCAGTGGATCTGGTACAGGTCGA
>JASIAM010000132.1 GCA_030041985.1 Bryobacteraceae bacterium
ATAGTCAGGAAAAGGATACTGATCCCAGGCGCGTCCCGTTTGATCCGGCGTGCCGCCTCCAGGCCATTAAGCGATGGCATGGAAATATCCACGATAACTACATCGGGCTTACTCGCCAGCGCCTCACGGACCAGGGTGTTGCCGTCTCCAATCGTCCCCACCACATCGAATTCCGATTCGAGAACCTTGCGAAGCCCTTCGACCACGAGGGTATGATCGTCCGCCAGAAGAACACGTGCGCGCTGCAATCTTTCTCTCCATAGTTCTTACTGGCACGACCAATTCATTTCCCCTGCTCGACGCACAAAAGTCAAGTATGCCCTTTGGCACACGCAACGAATGTTGTTCACGGAACGTCACAATAAGCAGAAGGAGGTTGGTTATGACCACCTTCAGCACCAAACCACGACGCCGCGACCGGAGTGTGCTTGTCCTGCCCGCGCGTACGGTGCTCTTCGATCCCCGTAATCCTTCCCGTCGCATCTACCGAGTCAAGAAAGGGCTGGTCGAACTCTCCAACGGCTCGGAAGTTATCCTCAACCACCTTGGCCGCGGTAGCTTCTTCGGTGAAAAGTTTTTACTTTCCAAACCACTATGCGGTCAGGTTGCCATCGCTATAAAACCTTCGAGCATAGAATTTTTTGGAAGACGCAAACTCCTGGAACGCCTACAGCGGGATCACCGATTTGCTCTGCAACTGTTACGTAGTTTGGCCCGCCGCATGGACACGAACGAGCAGACCATTCGAGATCTTGCAAAGGAGCGGGCTGCCCGGCGGCTGGCATTATTTCTCGCACGCTCGCTGCCAGATCGCCGAGCCGCGGGATGGGTTCGGCTGGCGTGGAATCCTACGAATCCCGAGTTGGCGCGAAGGATCGGCACGACTCGATGGCGGGTATCGCGAATTTTCAATCAGTTTCAACGGCAGGGTTGGGTTCGGCGTGAAAAGGGCCTGTTGTGGGTACGGCGCGAAGGCCTCAACGCCTTTCTCGAAGCACCCAACAATCGCCGTTAGGTCAGTCCCGAAGGAACCAGACCCTCGGATGCCGCGATGCGCGTCAGTTCCGCGAGTTTGTTCGTACCTAAGATCTTTGTAATTGCTGTCTTGTGGTATTCCACGCCCTTGACGGAAATTCCGAGCAGTGTCGCGATCTCCTTGTTCCTTCGACCCTCGGCAATCAGTTGGAGCACTTGCCGCTGGCGTAAAGTCAGATGATGTATGCGCGAGCCAGACGGAGCCGAAGTCTTCTCCAACAGCTCGCTCAGAGTCACCGAAATATCCGGCGGCAGATAGTGCCCCCCGTTTAAGACTATGCGAATCGCTGTAGCCAATTCCTTCAGAGCAGCGCGCTTCAGAACGTATCCGGAGCCGCCTGCCTGAAAAGCCGCTTTCACGAACGCATCCCCATCGTGCATGGTTACAAAGATCAGCTTGGTTTCCGGACAGATCTTCCGGAGTTGGCGGGCAGCGTCGATCCCGTTTAGGACGGGCATCGCAATATCCAGCAACACTACATCGGGATGCAGCTTGGGGGCCGTAGCCACCAATGCGCGGCCGTCCTCCACCGTCCCAACCACTTCGAATTCCGGTTCCAGAAGCCGCTCAAAGCCTTCCAGCACGAGGCGGTGATCGTCAGCGAGCAGCAGTCTCGGTTTCCCCATTCCGGTCCTCCTCGAGTGGCATTCGGACCAGGACGCGGGTGCCATCGCCGGGCCGGGTTTTGATCGTCAGGCTTCCGCCAGCCGCCATCACTCGTTCTTTAATGCTGACGAGGCCCAGACCGCCTTTTGTCGAATCCGGGTCGAAGCCTCGCCCCGCATCGCTAATCGTGAGGGTGAGACCCGCCTTAATTCCTGCCAGCACCACGGAAGCCCGGCTGATCGCGGCGTGCTTAGCGACGTTGCGCAGGCACTCTTGCGTGACCCGGTAGAGGCACAGAGCAATCGCGGGCGGGATGTGTTTTGGTACGTTGCGTTGCTTGAAAGCAACTTTGACAGTTTCCTGTTTCGAAAAATCAGCGCAGTAGGATTCCAAGGCTTCCACCAGACCGAGGTGCTCCAGGACTGAGGGGTGAAGCTGATAGGCAGTTCGCCGCACATCGTCCGACAGGGCATTAATGCGGTTCTCAACGCTTTGAAGCTGGGAACGGACGGCGTTGCCAGAGACGGGAATGTTTGCCTCTAACTCCCCGACCTCCACAGCCAACATGGCCAGCCTCTGATTCAGGTCATCATGTAGTTCCCGGGAGATGCGCCGGCGCTCCTCTTCCTGGGCTTCCAGCAGCCGCGCTGTCAGTGCCCGAAGTTGGTCCTGGCTGGCGCGAGCAGCAGCCTCGCTTCGCCGAAGAGCTTCCTCGGCCTGCTTCCGCTCCGTGATATCGGAAACGAAGGCAACGGCCAGGGTTCCGCGCGGGCTTTCCACGTGGCTCAAACTCACTTCGACGGGAAACTCGGTTCCATCTTTGCGCAAGCCATACAAATTCAGGACCCGTGCCATCGGCCGGTTGCGCGGCTGAGAGAAGAATCCCGCGTGACGGTGTGCATGTTCTTCGCGGAAGCGTTTGGGAATCAGCTTCGCGATTGGCTGGTCGAGGAGCTCATGCCGGCGATAGCCAAACGTCAACTGGCTCGCGGCGTTCGCCAAAACAATCCGCCCCGTACTATCGATCGCCAGGATTGCCTGTGCGGCGGTCTCCAGTAAGGCGCGGACGGTTGCTTCACTTTGACGCCGTTCGGTGACATCGATTCCTGTCATGATCACATATTGAGCCTGGCGGCCGTCAGCCAGGATCACGTTGTTCCACGCGATCAGCCGGCGCCGTTCGAATTTGGTGAGCCAATGCTGCTCATACGCGTATGTCCTCCCGGCAAGAAGCTGTTCGAAACCGGCTTTGGCTTCGCGGGCGTCCTCCGGAGCGAGCAGAAAGTCCCACAGCCATTTCCCTCTTACTTCCTCCAACGAGTAGCTGGTGGTTTCCTGACAGGCCCTATTGAAGTGAATGATGCGGCCCTCGCGATCGAGAACCACAACCAACAGAGCTCTACTGGCAGCGTCCAGAATCGCCGAGACGAAACGCTCCTCTCTACGCGCTGCTTCCTTGCTCTCTTTCAGTCCGTGAATGTCGACCAGCGTCAGAAGTATTCCGTCGATCTTCTGTTCGCCGGTCCAGTAGGGACGCAACCGGATGGAATACCACCGGCCATCATCGGCTCGCACGTCGCGTTCTAACTCGCGGCCTTCCTTCAGAACAACCGAGATCAGGTCCTCGAGATCCGGGATCGCCAGACCCAGTCGAAAATCGCGAATCGGCCGCCCAACGTCGGACGGAGCAAGGTGGAGCAGTTTTTCCGCGGCGGGAGTCAATCGCCGAATGCGCCGATCGCTTCCCAACATCAAAATCGCGATGTTGACGCCAGCGAGCACGTTGGTTAAATCGTCGCTGATCCTGGCCAGCTCGGCATTCTGGCTCTGCGCCTGCTCATTCAGAGTTATCAGCTCTTCATTAGCGCTCTGCAGTTCCTCCATGCTGGAGACGGCTTCTTCACTGGCCGATCTCAATTCCTGATTAGTGGTTTCTTTCTCCCGAATGATCGCTTGCAAGTACCCCTTGGCACGGGTGAGCTCGTTCTCCAGGCGGCGGATAGCGGCATTCCCGGTCTTTCTACTTTTGGGCGGCAGCGATTCCATCGGGGCCCCTTCCGGCGCGCTGGTGGATTCAAAAGTAAGCAGAAAGTACGGCTCGCGCTGTGTTGGGCTTTGGAAAGGGCTGATCTCGACACTGACATCGCGGAAATGCCCGTTGCTCTTCATCCGGATCTGCTCGCTGCGGACAGTGTTCCCGGTCCGCCGGACCTTGCCGATAGCAGAGCGAAGCTCGTCTACGAGTTCTTCTCGCAACACT
>JASIAM010000133.1 GCA_030041985.1 Bryobacteraceae bacterium
GCCAGCGTGCGGCGTCGAACCAGGCGGCATCCGGTGAACGGCGGGAGCCATCGCGGAACCGGAAGCCCGCATCGGGACCGCTTACCAAACCGCGGCCGTCGCGCCTGGCCCAATTTCTCAACTCTCCCAGGACTTCGGCAGTGCGGATGCCGGTTTCCGGATCGGTTGGAGGCATAACGGTTACCGTGCCATCTGCAGCGTACTCCACAAATGCGTCCGGGAACTTCGCGCAAAGTTCGAGGAACTCCGCTTCGGAGAGGCCCGGAGCGGTGAATGTGGCCGGCAAAAGCTTCTCGATTTCCTGTGCCGTGTCGGTCGTCATCCGAATTCTATTTTGCCATGTTACGCAAACGGCAAGCGTTCGAACGCCACCGCCGCAAATTTCGTGAAGCGCGCGCCTGCGTTAATTGCCTGGCGCACCTTGGCCTCGGCCCCGGCCGCCGCGGCCCGGGCCATTCGCCTGCAGCAGATGCGTCAGCGTGTGGACATAACGGAGCTTACCGTTCTCCACGCGGAAGAGATGCGTATCGGGCGCGCCGCTGCCGCCCCCATTGGCCGAACCGGCGCCGAATGTGCAGAAGGCGACGACGGCTCCGATCGTCTCGTCGACAACGAAGTGCCGGTTCGCAATGTTGACGCCGCTCGGCACTCCAACCTGGCAAGAATCTTCCGGAGTCCCCTTTCCGGTATGCATCCCACCCTCCGTGCGGTTGCACGGATAACCCCAAGGGACCAAGTCCCCTTTCCCTTCGAGGAACGCATCCAGGTACGCGTTAGCGGCTGCTACCAGCGTGGAACGCGTGTCGCGCTTGGCAGCGGGGATGATGTCCCAATCCTCGGAGGACGAATACTTCAGGTAGTTATCGGCGTTAAATCCCCAGTATCCCGTCGTGGTCCACAGCATTTCGATTTCGGCGATCAGCCCGTGATTTACGCGAAGCCGCGTGCCAAGCACATAGGGATTGGCCTTGTCCGAAACGATCACCTCCGTGAACGTCTGGCATGTCGCTGTGTCCAGCAGGCTGCGCTCGTGGTCGATCTTCATGGCTGTCTTGATCAGGCCATCGTTGATGTTCATCACCTTAAAGTTCTCAACGTAACCCAGCCCCTTCGCGAGCGGCAGGCCGGTAATGTCGCCCTTGGTCTGAGCGGCAAGATATAAATCGGTTGCGGCCTGCAGACCTTCGCGCGTGCAGGAGACCTGGGCGTAACTGTACGCCGGAGCGAGCAGCGCGGCGGCGATCGCCATCCATGAAAATGTCAGGGTGAAACGATTCATCCGAAAGTCCTCCTCAGTCTTGCCGAGTCACTACCTGCCTGCTAATGCCGAATTTGACAGCGACTGCCAGCGAGTATACCACCGGCATATTGCATCACAGCATTTTTCACTGCTGGAGCGCACGATACGACAGGAACGGCCGCCTTGTGGCTGCCCGCACATTTGGCCGAAGGAACCCCGCCAGTCTGGCATCGCATCTGCCATTGACCGATTCCATCGTGGTACAAAACTCACACCTATGTGCAGACGGCCGCAGCCGCGTAGTCATCGAACAGGTTCGTCCTGAGATCGATTGCGGCAGGTTTCCCATCAAGCGGGTGCCGGGCGAATCTGTAATTGTCGAAGCCAACGTTTTCGCCGACGGCCACGATCAAATCTCTTGTGACGTTCTGTATCGCCAGTGTACGGAAGAGGACGACAGTGTGGAAGAGCAATGGTGCCGCTCCCCGATGAAGCGGCTCCAAAACGACCGCTGGCGCGGCGAATTTTCCGTGTCGCAATTGGGAAAATATGAGTACACAATCGAGGGTTGGATAGACCGTTTTGGTACCTGGCGGAGCGACCTCGTGAAACGCGTCCAAGCCGGACAGGACGTTCAGGTTGACTGCCTCATCGGAGCCGCCCTGGTAGAAGAAGTGGCGAAGGAAGCGCCGGACGAGGATGCTCGCTCACTGCGAGAGTGGGCACACCTGCTCCGCGAAGAAAAAGACCCGGCTTCCCGCCAGGCAATCGCTCTCAAGGAGGAGATGGCGCAGGTGGTTCAACACCATCCGGCACGCCGCTTCGCCGGACGTTACGGAAAGACTTTGACCGTCACTGTGGATCGTGAGAAGGCGGCCTTCTCTACCTGGTACGAACTTTTTCCCAGGTCCTGCTCTGCTGAGCCGAACCAGCATGGCACCTTGCGCGATTGCGAAGCATGGCTCCCTTATGTCGCTTCTATGGGCTTTGATGTCCTTTACCTTCCTCCCGTTCATCCTATCGGCCACACGGCGCGCAAGGGCAAGAACAATTCCACTACCGCCCAACCCGACGATGTGGGCAGCCCGTGGGCAATCGGATCCGAAGAAGGCGGACACACCTCTATCCATCCGCAACTGGGGACGCTGGATGATTTCGATCATCTGGTTTCCAAAGCCAAAGAGCATGGAATAGAGATTGCGCTCGACATCGCCTTTCAATGTACGCCCGATCACCCGTATGCTCGCCAGCATTCGGAGTGGTTCCGCAAGCGGCCGGACGGCAGCATTCAGTATGCGGAAAACCCGCCGAAGAAATATCAGGATATCTTCCCTTTAGACTTTGAAACACCTCATTGGCGGGAGCTTTGGGAGGAGTTGCGGAGAGTACTCCTGTTTTGGATCGGGCACGGCATCCGGATTTTCCGCGTAGATAACCCGCATACTAAAGCCCTCGGGTTCTGGGAGTCAGTGATCTCCGATATCAAGGAGAAGTACCCCGAAGTCCTGTTTCTGGCGGAAGCGTTCACGCGGCCGAATGTCATGTACCGTCTCGCAAAGGCCGGCTTCTCGCAATCCTACACTTACTTCACGTGGCGCAATACCAAATCTGAGTTGACGGACTACTTTCACGAACTCACACAGACCGAGGTGCGCGAATACTTCCGTCCGAACCTTTGGCCGAACACGCCGGACATTCTTCCGGAGTTCTTACAGGTAGGGGGGCGCCCCGCATTCATGGTGCGCCTCGTCTTAGCAGCGACACTGGGCGCCAATTACGGGATTTACGGCGGGGCCTTTGAGTTGTGCGAAAACTTACCACGCGAACCGGGAAGCGAAGAATATCTGAACTCGGAAAAATACGAGCTGAAGCACAGAGACCGGAACAATCCGGAGAGTTTGCACGATTTCATCGCACGAGTAAACCAAGTCCGCAGGGCCAATCCCGCTCTGCAGCGGGATCATAATCTGCGATTTCACGAGACCGATAACCCGATGGTGATTTGTTATAGCAAGGCGGCCGGCGATCAATCCAACGTCATCATCGTACTCGTAAACCTGGATGTTTTTCACACACAAAGAGGCTGGGTCAGTCTGGATCTTAACGTGCTTGGAATCGATCCTAGCCGCGCCTTTCAAGCGCACGATCAACTGAGTGACGGCCGGTATCTTTGGTTTGGAGCGCGGAATTATTTTGAACTGGTTCCGGGAAGCTTGCCGGCTCACATTATGCGAGTGCGCCGATGGATGCGTACGGAAAGAGATTTCGACTATTACTTATAAGTAAAACAAAGACATGCCTACCATTACTGCGGCCCAATGGTTAACTGATTACGACCTGTACTTATTCGGTGAGGGAACGCACCATCGCGCCTATGAGAAACTGGGTGCTCACCTTGGCGAAGTAGAGGGAGAACGCGGGGTATACTTCGCTGTCTGGGCTCCTAATGCCGCGCAAGTCACAGTGATCGGAGAATTTAACAACTGGGATCCGCAGTCGGACCCGTTACATCTTCGTTCCGAAGCGGGGATCTGGGAAGGCTTCATCCCCCGCCTTGGTTCCGGAGCGGTGTATAAGTATCACATCCAATCGAAATATGGCAGCTATCAAGTAGATAAGGCCGACCCTTACGGCTTCGCGGCGGAAATCCGCCCGCACACAGCGTCCCGCGTCTGGGACTTGGCGAGCTATACCTGGGGGGATGGCGAATGGATGGCTAACCGGGCGAAAAACAACTCACTCGATTCGCCAATCTCCATCTATGAGGTGCATCTTGGCTCCTGGAGGCGTAAGCAGGAAGAAGGGAATCGCTGGCTGACTTATCGCGAGTTAGCGACTGAGTTATCCGACTACGTTCACGATGCGGGT
>JASIAM010000134.1 GCA_030041985.1 Bryobacteraceae bacterium
GATCTTGGCCCAGGTGTCCCGCAAAGCGACGGTACGGTTGAAAACGGGGTGTTCCGAAGTGGAATCGGGGTCAACGCAAAAGTAGCCCAAGCGCTCGAACTGGTAGCGGCTCAGCGCGGGCGCTCCCGCGAGCGACGGCTCGAGCTTGGCATGAGAAACCACCTCGAGCGAGTTAGGATTCAGGAACTTCGTGAACACAACTCCTTCTTCGTTGGGATTCGGGCGATCGAACAGGTAATCGTAGAGGCGCACTTCGGCATCCACCGCATGCTCCGCCGAAACCCAGTGAATCGTGGATTTTACTTTGCGGCCATCCGGCGCGTTGCCGCCGCGGGTAGCGGGGTCGTACGTGCAGTGCAACTCCACAACCTCACCAGTCGCCGGGTCCTTCACCACGCCCGTGCAGGTAATGAAGTACGCGTAGCGCAGCCGTACCTCGCGTCCCGGCGCGAGACGGAAATATTGCTTGGAGGGATTTTCGCGGAAATCGTCCTGCTCGATGTAGAGCACGCGGGAAAAAGGTACCTGGCGCGCGCCCATGGAAGCATCTTCCGGATTGTTGACAGCCTCCAGCATCTCGGCCTGGCCTTCGGGGTAATTGTCGATCACTACACGCAGCGGCCGCAGCACGGCCATCACACGTGCGGCGCGTTTGTTCAGATCTTCGCGGACAAAATGCTCGAGCAGGCCCAGACCAAGAATGCCATTGGTTTTGGAAACGCCGATGGAATAGCAGAAATTGCGGATGGCTTCCGGAGTATAGCCGCGCCGCCGGATGCCCGCCAGCGTGGGCATTCGCGGATCGTCCCAGCCGCGCACGTGCCCTTCCTGCACCAGTGTCAGCAGCTTGCGCTTGCTCAGCACGGTGTAAGTCAGGTTCAATCGGTCAAACTCGATTTGCTGCGGGTGATAGATGCCGAGCTGATCCAGATACCAGTCGTACAGCGGGCGATGGTCTTCAAATTCCAGCGTGCATATCGAATGCGTGATCCGCTCGATGGAATCGGACTGGCCGTGCGTGAAGTCGTACATTGGGTAGATGCACCACCTGTCTCCGGTGCGATGGTGTTCGGCGTGGAGGATGCGGTACATCACCGGGTCGCGCAGGTTGAGGTTGGGCGATGCCATATCGATCTTCGAGCGCAGCGTGTGCGCGCCATCCGGAAATTCTCCGGCGCGCATCCGCTCGAACAGATCGAGATTTTCTTCCACGGAGCGGTCGCGGTAGGGGCTGTTTTTTCCCGCTTCGGTCAGCGTGCCGCGATAGAGCCGCACCTCTTCGGCGCTCAGGTCGCAGACATAAGCCTTGCCCGCTTTAATCAGTTGGACGGCCCATTCGTATAACTGCTCGAAGTAGTCGGAGGCATAGAACATCCGGTTTTCCCAATCGAAGCCAAGCCACCGGATGTTTTCTTTGATCGATTCGACATACTCGGTCTCCTCCTTCTCCGGATTGGTATCGTCGAACCGCAAGTTGCATTTTCCGCCGAATTCGGCTGCCAATCCGAAATTCAGGCAGATCGATTTGGCATGCCCGATGTGGAGATACCCGTTCGGCTCGGGAGGGAACCGCGTGTGGACGCGCCCTTGATATTTGCCGGTTTTCAAATCGGCGAGGATGATATCGCGGACGAAATTGGAGGCGCCGGTTTCCGTGGTTGTAAGAGACATAAAATACTAAGCTATCAGCTATCAGCCGTCAGCTATCAGCTAGCTTTCGGATCGCTTCACCAATTCTTTTGAGGCACGTTTCTCTGCCTAAGACTTCGAGTGTGGCAAACAAGGGCGGCGCGTTCTTGCGCCCGCAGACGGCTACGCGAACCGGCTGAAACATCTGTCCAGTTTTGATTCCCATTTCCTTCGCGGCCGCTCGCAACGTGCCTTCGAGCGAATCGTGTTCGAAAGGGATCTCACTCAGTACTTTGCAGGCATGCTGCAGGACGCGTTCTGCCAGAGCTGCGTCGCCCTTATCCGGCGCCAGTTCCGCTTGATCGTACGGCGGCAACTCGTCTACAAAGAAAAAATCGGCCACTGTGGCCACGTCCCGCAAAAGCTTGATCCGTTCGCGAATCAGAGGCGTAACCCGAATCATTTTTTCGCGCCGGGCGCGCAGTCCGGCGGCCTCCGCAAAGGGCAGCAGGCGATCGGCCAGATCTTCGATTGCGAGCGCGCGAATGTGCTCGGCATTCAGCCAGAGCGCCTTGGGATCGAAGGGGTCGTCCTCTTTGAAATTGACTACGGCATTGCTGCGGTTGATGCCTTCGAAAGAGAAGGCATCCATCAGTTCCTGGCGATCCATGCGCTCGCGGTCGTCTTTGGGTGACCAGCCCAGCAGGCACAGGAAATTCACGAAGGCGTGGGGCAGAAAACCGGCGTCGCGGTAAGTGGTCACACTGACCACCGGCCCGTGACGGCGTTTCGAAAGCTTCGTCCCATCCGGCGCGACCAGCAGCGGAAGGTGCGCGAACTGCGGGGGAGGGAAGCCGGCAGCATCGAAGATCAGAACGTGCTTGAAAGTGTTCGAGAGGTGGTCCTGCCCACGAACCACGTGGCTGATGCGCAGATCGGCATCATCGGCGCAGGAGGCGAGGTGATAGGTAGGCAGCCCGTCGCTACGCAGGAGAGCGAAATCCTCGATATCGGCAGTGGATTTCGCTTGCTCGCCGTAGACTGCGTCGGTGAACTGTACGATTCGTTCCTGGCCGCGGGGAACACGGAAGCGCAGGGCGAATGGTTCGCCCGCCTCGGCACGCCGGTCACTTTCTTCACGCGAGAGATTTCGCATTTCCGCGTGGAAGAGCCACGCGCCTTCGCCCCGGTCGCGGTCCCCCTCACCCGTATCGGCCGGAGTAAAGTCGCGATAAGCTATGCCCTTTTCGAAAATCGCTGCGGCGACCTGCTTGTGAAGGCCCAGACGTTCCGACTGGCGGTATTCTTCATCCCAGCCGAGTTCGAGCCAGTGCAGCCCCTCGTAGATGGACTGCAGGGATGCTTCCGTGTTCCGGCCAACGTCCGTATCGTCGATGCGCAAAATCATCGTGCCGCCGTTTCGCCGGGCATACAGCCAATTAAAAATGAACGTGCGCGCGCTCCCGATGTGTAAAAAACCAGTGGGAGAAGGCGCAAACCGGACTCTCAACATGGAAACACCAGTATAGCTGTCGCGTGCTCGACACCGGCTGGCGACACCGTTGTACCGTTAAGCTCTGAAGATTAGCGTAAATAAGCTCCAGAATCTGCTTTCCATGTAATATGTGCGCGTAAAGACTACAGCCTAACGCCTCAGAGGGCCGGGAATCGTGACTTTCGGTGAACTTTCATCCGAAAAACTGCGATGGCAGCACCCTTGCACCCTTTGAACGCAGTTGAAGTGGCGCGAACCGGTGGGATTGCCGTTATCCTCCAAAGAGGACACGCGGCGGTTCCACCGGTTTTTAGGTGCGCGAACGTGCTAGGCCTAGATCCAGGCGAATAGTTTACCCGCTCATGGACGCCAAAAATTCGGCGTTGCTGCGGGTTTTGCCGAGCTTATCGAGTAGCAATTCCATCGTCTCCACCGGTGAGAGCGGGTTCAGCACCTTGCGCAGAATCCACACGCGGTTGAGTTCGTCTTTCGGCAGGAGAAGCTCCTCTTTGCGCGTGCCACTCTTGTTGATGTCGATGGCGGGGAAGACGCGCTTATCCACCAGCTTGCGCTCCAGGTGGATTTCCATATTGCCGGTCCCTTTGAATTCTTCGAAAATCACGTCGTCCATGCGGCTGCCCGTGTCGATGAGCGCGGTCGCGATGATGGTCAGCGAGCCACCCTCCTCGATGTTGCGGGCCGCACCGAAGAAGCGCTTGGGCCTCTGCAAGGCGTTGGAATCGACGCCGCCCGAAAGCACCTTTCCTGAGGGCGGCACGATGGTGTTGTAGGCGCGCGCCAGGCGGGTGATGGAATCGAGCAGGATGACTACATCACGCTTGTGCTCCACCAGGCGCTTAGCTTTCTCGATCACCATTTCCGCTACCTGCACGTGGCGTGTGGCCGGCTCATCGAAGGTCGAGCTGATTACCTCGCCGCGCACGCTGCGCTGCATGTCGGTCACTTCCTCGGGGCGCTCATCGATCAACAGAACAATCAGCGTCACTTCGGGATGATTGGTGGTGATCGAATTGGCGATCGATTGCAGCAGCATGGTTTTGCCGGTGCGTGGCGGAGAAACAATCAAACCGCGCTGGCCTTTACCGATCGGTGTGAGCAGGTCCATGACGCGGCCAGAATAGTTCTCCCGAACAGTCTCGAGCTTGAGCCGCTGATTGGGATAGAGCGGCGTCAGGTTGTCGAAGAAGATCTTGTTGCGGGCTTCCTCGGGCGGCTCGAAATTGATGGCATCGACCTTGATCAGCGCGAAATACCGTTCGCCTTCTTTGGGCGGACGGATCTGTCCGGAGATGGTATCGCCGGTGCGCAGGTCGAAGCGGCGGATCTGCGAAGGGGAAACGTAGACGTCGTCCGGGCCGGGCAGGTAATTGTACTCGGGAGCGCGCAGGAAGCCGAAGCCATCGGGCAGGCATTCGAGCACACCTTCGGAGAAAATCAGGCCGCTTTTTTCGGCTTGCGTTTGCAGGATTTTGAAGATCAGTTCCTGCTTGCGCAAACCGGCAGCTCCGGCGATGCCCATGTCTTTGGCGATCTGGTTGAGCTTCTGGATGCTCATGTCCTTCAGTTCGACCAAATCGAGCGTAGGAGTCCCGTTTTTGACTCCCTGAGCCTGTTTGCGGCGCTGCTGTCCGGGGCCGCCCGAAGAAGCTATGGTAGAGGGCGCTCCTATGGGCGGGGGTTCGTTGGCCAGCACATCGGCGGGCTTGACATCGGCGGGCTTGTTATCCCCAAGCTTGGGTTCCGGCGGCGGCGCAGTAGCGGCCTTTGCCGGACGCTCTGCCCGCGCGGGCGCGCCTTCGCGCTCTTTCTTTTCCACGCCATCGGCGGCATTGGCGGCCGTGGTATTGGCGGAAGCCGGCGGGGTGGTCTTTTCGGTGGGTTCTTCTTGCGGTGGGTTGTTGGTGCCTACCGTGGTTGGAGTGTTTTCGCTATTGCTTGCCAAATTTCCCTCACTCCCCGGCCTGTTGCGGCCGAGAACGGCAACGGCTCCGCGCCTTCCCGGCGGATGGCGTTGAGGCCGTGCTCTAACTCAGTTCGATTTAGTTTGTCGGTCTTCGTGGCGATTACCAGATATTCCCTGCCGTGATCCTCGAGCCACCGCTTCAGCTCCACATCCTTTGGCATCCATCCGCGGCGGGTATCCAGCACCAGGCAGGAAACTCTCAGAAACTCCCGCTTCTCTAAATAATATTCAATCCCTTTTTTCCATTGCCGGGCTATCTCGACCGGCGCGCGAGCATAACCATATCCAGGGAGGTCAACGAAAAAGATCGTGGCACTGGCGGGTTGCGAATCATGAACACGATAAAAGTTAATCGTCTGTGTGCGTCCCGGCGTGCTACTGGTGAAGGCCAGCCCTTTACGCCCGATAAGGGAATTAATCAGGCTGGACTTCCCGACATTGCTTCTCCCCAAAAACGCAACTTCCGGCAAACCGTCGCGGGGAAACGATTCCGGCCCAGTTGCGCTAACCACAAATTCGGATGTCAAAGTAGCTATCAGCTTTCAGCTATCAGCTTTCAGCTAACCCATTCGGACTGAGAGCTGATCGCTGATGGCTGACAGCTTGTTTTCTAATGCGGCCGCGTTTCTCCTACAGCGACCGGCTGTTGCACCTCCGCCTCTGGCGGCAGCGGTAAAGCAACTAATTCGCGTTCTAAAGCGAGTTTTAGAACCTGATCCATGGAGTCCACAAAATGCAACTGCATTGTTTGTTTGATGGCCTCCGGGATATCCGGAAGGTCCATTTCATTTTCCCGGGGCATGACGGCTTCCAGTATCCCGTGACGATGGGCTGCCATCAGTTTCTCTTTTAATCCACCGATGGGTAATACTTTACCCCGTAGGGTGATTTCGCCCGTCATGGCGATATCGCCGCGGACGGGAATGCGCGTGAGCGCGCTCGCGATGGTGGTGGCAATGGTGATGCCCGCGGAAGGTCCATCTTTGGGAATAGCGCCTTCGGGAATGTGCAGGTGGACGTCCAGGTTGCGATAAAAGTCGCGCGGCAACCCCAGCGTGTGGGCGCGCGAACGGATGTAACTCATGGCGGCCTGAGCCGATTCCTGCATAACTTCACCGAGCTTGCCGGTGATGGTCAACTTACCTTTGCCTTCCATGAGCGTGCATTCGACCGAGAGGATTTGCCCGCCCACCTCCGTCCAGGCGAGTCCCACGGCTGCGCCGACTTCGTTTTTCTTCTCCGCGATCAAGTCGCGGAACTTCCACGGCCCGAGCAGTTGCGATACCTTGTCGCCGTTGATGTCGGCTTTGGCTACGGGCTTCTTGTCCTTCCCGCTCTGCGCATTGACCACCTGCCGCGCCACTTTACGGCAGATGTTGCCGATCTCGCGCTCCAGATTGCGAACGCCCGCCTCGCGCGTGTAGTACTGAATCAGAGCATTGAGACCGGAATCGGCGAATTCCACCTGGTCTTTGGTCAAGCCGGTCGCTTCCATCTGCTTGCGCACCAGGAAGCGTTTGGCGATTTCCATTTTCTCGAGCTCGGTGTAGCCGGAGAGTCGGATGGTTTCCATGCGGTCCTGGAGGGCCGGTGGAATGGTGTGCAACACGTTGGCGGTGGCGATGAAAAACACCTGACTCAAATCGTATTCGACGTCCAGATAGTGATCGACGAACATGTAGTTCTGCTCGGGGTCGAGCACTTCGAGCAGGGCCGCGGAAGGATCTCCACGGAAATCCATGGACATCTTATCGACCTCATCCAGCATGAAGACCGGATTGCGCGTGCCGGCCTTCTTCATCATCTGAACGATCTGGCCGGGGAGAGCGCCAATGTAGGTTCGCCGGTGGCCGCGAATTTCTGCCTCATCGCGCACGCCGCCGAGCGACATACGCACGAACTTGCGGCCCGTGGCTTTGGCGATCGACATTCCGAGCGAGGTTTTGCCGACGCCCGGAGGCCCGACGAAGCACAGGATGGAGCCTTTGGGCGTCTTCACTAGGCGCCGCACGGCGAGGAATTCGAGAATGCGCTCCTTGATTTTCTCAAGGCCATAATGGTCGGCTTCAAGAACCTGCTCGGCGTATTTGAGGTCGCGTATTTCCTTGGAGCGTTTCTTCCACGGCACGGCCAGAAGCCAGTCGAGGTAGTTGCGCGAAACCGTCGATTCGGCGGACATGGGCGGCATATTCTCCAGCCGCTTGAGCTCCGCCATGGCCTTATCGAGCGCATCTTTGGTCATGCCCGCGGTCTCGATGCGCTTCTTCAGCTCATCGATTTCGCTTTTTTCGCCCCGGCCCAGTTCCTTCTGAATGGCCTTGATTTTTTCGTTGAGGTAATACTCTTTTTGCGCCTTCTCCATCTGGCGCTTGACGCGGCCCTGAATGGTGCGATCGACATTCAGCTTTTCGATTTCGATGTCGAGCATCTCGGCCACACGCGTCAGGCGGTCGATGGGGTCAAAGATTTCGAGCAGCTCCTGCTTCTCTTCGATGGTGAGCTGCAGATTGGCGCCAACAGTGTCTGAGAGCTTGCCCGGATCGTCGACACGGATGGCCGCGATCATGTTTTCGTAATTCAGATTCTGGCTGAGCTTTACGTACTGCTCAAACAGGCTGGTCACGCGGCTGATCAGCACATCGAGCTGGGGACCGGGTTCGACTTTATAGGAAACGGTCCGCACTACCGCGCGGAAAAAGCCTTCATCATCGGCGACGGAAACTACTTTGGCGCGCTCCACGCCTTCCACCAGCACCTTGATATTGCCATCGGGAAGCTTCAAGCTTTGCACGATATTGACGACGGTGCCAACGCTGTAAATCTCGTCCGGTTTCGGTTCATCAATGGAGGCATCATGCTGGGTTGCCAGGAAGATTTTCTTGTCCCCCGACATGGCCTCTTCGAGCGCCCGCACGCTGGATTCGCGGCCCACCACGAACGGGGTCATCATGTACGGAAAGATAACCACGTCGCGGATGGGCATCATCGGCAGACGCCTTGTATCGGATTTTTCTTTTGAAGTAAGCATTTCTCTCCGCGGGGGACTTCCCCGAAAGTGAGACGGCCGGAAACGTTGCTGAGGGCTTAACCGGCCTTTTCTAGTATTGTAAGACTGATCTTTTGCGTCAGGACCATCTCTTTGGTTACCTGGAACTCCCGCACTTTTTTGTAAGAGGGTAGGTAGTACATCAAATCCAGCATCAGATCTTCGAGGATCATGCGCAGTCCGCGCGCGCCCACCTTTCTCTCCATGGCGAGGTCGGCGATGGCTTCGAGCGCGTCGTCGGTAAACTTCAGGCGGACATTCTCGAACTCAAAGAGCTTCTGGTACTGCTTTACGATGGCGTTCTTCGGCCTGGTCAGAATCTGGATCAACGCCGAGCGATCCAAATCCTCGAGCACAGCGTTCACCGGGAGCCGGCCGATGAACTCAGGAATGAACCCGAACTTGATCAAATCCATCGGCTGCACCTGCGAGAGCAGGTCGATATCGCGGCGCCCACTGATCCCGGTGACCTTGCCGCTCTTGTCATCTTCCTGCAGGAACCCCACAGACTTTTTGCCGGTCCGTTTGGCGACCACCTTCTCCAGCCCCACGAAAGCGCCACCACAAATGAACAGGATATTAGTGGTGTCCACCGGGGTAAATTCCTGATGGGGATGCTTCCGCCCGCCCTGCGGGGGAACGTTGGCCACCGTCCCCTCGAGTATTTTCAACAGGGCCTGCTGGACACCCTCGCCCGAGACATCCCGGGTAATCGAGGGGTTTTCGTCCTTGCGGCAGATTTTATCAATCTCATCAATGTAGATGATCCCCTGCTGGCATTTCGTTACATCGCCATCGGCAGCCTGCAGCAGCTTGAGGATGATGTTCTCGACGTCTTCTCCTACGTAACCGGCTTCCGTCAACGTGGTTGCATCCACGATGGCAAACGGCACATCCAGGATTTTGGCCAGAGTCTGAGCCATGAGAGTCTTGCCGGTGCCGGTGGGGCCGATCAGCAGAATGTTGGACTTCTGCAACTCCACTTCCGTGCTGCGCAAGCGATTCATGTGAATACGCTTGGAGTGGTTATAAACGGCCACCGCAAGCTTCTTCTTGGTGGCTTCCTGGCCAATCACGTACTGATCCAGAAACTCTTTGACTTCCAAAGGCTTGGGAATCTTGTTCGGAACTCCGGAAGGAGTCTCCGCCTTGTCGTCTTCCAGGATCGAGTTACATACCGCGATGCATTCATCGCAGATGTACGCCCGAGGGTAATCACTGGGAGAAGAGATGAGCTTTCCAACAACGTCCTGGCTCTTATGGCAAAACGAACACCGCAACGGGTCGTCTGATCCTGTGCGCTGCTTCACACCAATTCTCCTCTTCCGCCCCAGGCATTAACTAGAGAGGACGAACAGCCAATTTCGTCCCTATTATCACCTGAATAGATACTACCAGGCAACGCCGCAGCCACGGCATTTTCTCGAAACACCATCGGTAACCACCCAAAAGGTACTACTCAGCTTCGTGTAATCATGCGGCATTCCGCATCATGCAGTCTTCCGCGCATGCTCAAACAGGAAGTTCAACGTCTTCTCAGTCTGAATTTGGGAGGCGATACGGCCCAGAGTGCCGTCTTTTTCAAATTTCATATGCAGCGCCGCGATCGGCTCCCGCTGCTGGCGGGCAATGCGCTCCACCTCGCGGTCCACTTCGTCGCGAGTTGCCCCAATCGCCTCGCGCTCAGCGATCCGCGAGAGCAACAGGGAAGCCTTCACTTCACGTGTGGCTTTGTCGCGCTGCGTTTCCTTCACTTTTTCCCAGTCGAGTTTGATTTTGGTAGGGTCCACACCATCTTGCGCCATAGCGCGCAGGCTCTGCTCGACGCGGTTGCGGATCTGCCGCTCCACGTACGCCTCCGGCACCGGGAATTCGTGTTGGTCCACCAGTTTGTCCAGGATCTTGTTCCTGGCTTCCTCCTGCGCCTCCCGCTGGCGTTGTGCGAACATCGCCTTGCGAATGGCCTCTCGCAGTTCCTCCAGGGTGCGGTAGTCACCCAGGTCCTGTGCGAACTCGTCGTTTAACTCGGGCAACTCCTTACGCCTGACACCCTTTACGGTAGCATGGAAGCGCACCGTCTTGCCTGCCAGCCGCGGCGAGCCGTAATCCTCGGGATACGTAACCTCGAATTCCTTCTCGTCGCCTGGAGCCAGGCCGCGCAGGTTTTCAGTAAACGCTTCGAACGTATCGGTTCCGCCGATCTCGAGGACCATTTCCTCCTGCTTGACCGGCTCCCCTTTCACCCCATGCGTGCTTTCGAGCGACACTACGGCATGATCGCCATCCTCCAGGGGGCGTGGATCGATATTGACGTATTGCGCCTTTTGCTCCCGGATTTCCTCGATCCGCTTGGTGATGTCCTCATCGCTGACTTGCGGGTCCTGGTATTGCACTTCCACATCCCGATACTCACCCAGTTCGATCTGCGGGGCGACCTCGAATTCCGCCTTGAACCGCAGCGGCTCTCCCTCATGAAAATGGACATCGGTGATGTCGGGGGTACCCACGACGGTCAGGTGGTTCGCTTCGAACTGCTTCTGCAGGTACTTGGGTATCAGCGATTCCAGCACTTTCTGCCGGATATCGCCCGCGAACTGCTTGCGAATGATGGACTGCGGAGCTTTACCGGGACGGAATCCGGGGAGCTTGGCACGCTTCTGAACATCGCCCGCAACCCGGTTGGTTTCGCTCTCTACCTCATCCACCGGGACAGATATTTCCAGTTCGTGCTTGCAACCCTCAATTAATGCCAAATGGAATGAACCTCAAGGACGGAAGTGGTATCGCTCCTATGATAACACGTACAATGAACCTGTCGGCCTGTGTGGAAGCTGATCTCGGTTGCGGCGGTGATGGCTCTTTTGGGGGTATGGGCAGTGCTTGCCGGAGGAGCCAAGGGCCGGGAGCCGGCGGCCAGGGCAGGGAATAGGGTCTGGGAAGTGCACTTAGAAATTCAGCGGGCGGTGTTGGATGTGCTGTTGCTGTGGATTCTCACGGCGCCCCATGAGTTCGCCCACGCGTGGGTAGCCACCAAACTGGGCGATGATACACCGCGCCGCGAGGGGCGTGTGACTCTGTACCCGCTCGCCCATGTGGACTGGCTGGGCACCGCCATTCTTCCGTTTGTCACCTCGCTTTTGGGCGCCGGTTTCCTGGGCTGGGGCAAGCCGGTTCGCAGCGATGTGTCTAAGTTGAAGGGCGGCTTGAACGGGTTGGCGCTGGTGGCCGTCGCCGGTCCGGTGAGCAATGTGATTCTGGCGATCATCCTGGCGGCGGTTGCCGTCCTCTCCATTCATGTGGCGCCGCCGCTCACGGGATTTGCCGTGGAGGGTGTCCGGCTGAGCTTGTATCTTGCGATCTTTAATTTGTTGCCGGTGCCACCTCTGGATGGCTCCAAGCTGCTGCTGGCCGCGCGCGTGCCCATGGTGGTCTATATCGAACTGGCCCGATTCGGTTTCATGCTGCTGATTGTGGCAATCTCCGTTTCCGACCTGGGCCGCTGGATGAGCCAGTGGAGTTATCAGGGCATGCAGGCGATTTTCGCAGTGTTGACGAACCGGTTGCAGTAGCACGGAATCTCCCCCTTGCACACGAAATTCGTGTACACTAAAATCGTATGAAGAATATTACGTTCAGTGCCGATGATGAGCTTATTGAGCGGGCGCGGCTTCGGGCAATCGAGCAGAAGACAACGCTGAACGTTGTTTTCCGCCAATGGCTGGAGCGATACGCCGGGCCAGCCGTCACTATCGAGGAATATCGCCAGCTTATGGCGCGGCTGGAAGGGGTCGATGCGGGCCGCCGGTTTACACGCGACGAGATGAATTCCCGCTAAATGCAGGGCCTCCGTGGAACGGCCGTTCTTCGATACCAACATCTTCGTGTACAGCTTTGACCGATCTGATCCGGTCAAGCAACGGCGGGCGCAGACATTGATCGAGAGGTCCATCGAGTTACGCAACGGCGTAATCAGCTATCAGGTCGTACAGGAATTTCTGAATGTCGCTCTACGGCGCTTTCAGCGCGTTTTTCCTCCGGCTGACGCAAGAACCTATATGATGCTTATCCTGATACCCATGTGCGAGGTCTACCCGGACGGCCGATTGTACGCGGAAGGGATCACAATCGCAGAAGAAACAGGGTGGGGGTTTTACGATTCGTTAATTGTGGCTTCCGCGGCCGCGGCAGGATGTACCGTCTTGTGGACTGAAGATTTGCAGAATGGGCGCACGGTTCACGGCGTGGAGATCCGCAACCCGTTCCACGCGCGCAGTCTGCAATAGGGCCTAACGCGAGGGATCAGCACGGCCATTCGTGAGACTCGCGCCCGCACTGTCAAACCCGATCAGACGTTCCCTCGTGACCCTCTAAGCGATTCAGGCGCTTCTCATGATCATCAACGATTACTATATCAGGCGCCTGGCGAGAGCGGTTAACGCGGCCACGCGGTCTGCCATCTGCCGCTGATACTGAGTGTGTTCCTCATGCAATTCCACATGACGTTTTTCCAGATCCTGGTGCATTCCATTCAGCACTTCCAGATGCATCGCGATGGCTTGCAGGCGTTCGTCAATCGTCAGGAACTTATTCTAACTGGAGTGCTTGCCGTGCAAACACGTTAAATTTCCACCACGGAGCCACAGAGGCACGGAGAAATTCCTAAAAGCGTTTTCTCTGTGGCCTCCGCATCCTCTGTGGCCTCAGGGTTTGGCCTCGGTAATACCAAACGCCCAGAGTACCGAAGGGACAAACAGCACGGAGCCGCCTTTTTGGCTTCTTCTCCGTGTCTCCGTGTCTCTGTGGTTCCTTGGGACGGCCGTGGTCTGATGTGGAGCCTCGCCAGGTCTTCTGACTTCAAGAACCGGTTACCGCCCCGCCAGTCCTTCGGTCAGTTCAATCCGCGTCCCCGCGGGATCGACCACAAACGCGATTTTCAATCCGATCTGCGCCACTTCCCGGTAGGGCGAATCGAAGGTTACCCCGTCGGCCTTTAACTTGTCGCAGAAGGCCTGGAGGTTCTTCACTTCGAAGCCGATGTGATCGATGGTGCGGCCTTTGCTCGGAACGGTCGGCGTATTGGACTTCAGGAAATCCACTTCGCCGCCGGGAATGGCGGCTGCCGGAAGGTTGCGGCGCGTGGTCGCCGCAGCGCCGAATGTTTTGATGTACCACGCCTGCTCGGCCGCCGGATCGCTAAGGAAAAGGTGGATGTGGTGCATGATTACGGGCGCGGGGATGCTCGCATCCTCATTGAATTCCACGCGCACTTGTTCGGGGAATTCGGCGATGATTTGTTTGTTTTGCGCGCTGTCCACGATGAGCTTAATATTGGCGGCAGTGAGCTTCGCTTTGATATCGGGATAACTTTTCACCAGGAATCCCACGTGGTTCACCACCGAACCATTGGAGCCGCCCGTGGGATCGCCTTTGCTGATGATGATGAAGATTCCGGGCAGCTTCAACAGGTTCAACGGTCCGGCTTTCGAGGGCTGCGCGCCCAAGACATCGACCCATACCTTCTGCTGCGCGTCCGGGTCTTTCACGATCAAGTGAATGTGACCCATGGAAACGCCTGCCTCATTGGGAGCGGGGAGTTGAGCAAACAAAGAAGCGGCGGATGCCGCGAACAGACAAAGCCAGCGCATGGCCGATAGACTATCACGGATTGCGAGCCGCGTCCTGCCAGGGCCTCCGCGCCTACGCCAAACCCGCCAGCAGCCGCTCATATTCATTCGCCACGCGCTCCCACGAATACAGCGCGCGCACCCGTTCCATGGCCTTTCGCCGCAGAGCTGCGCGTTCGCTTTCCTGCATCGCCAACACCAGCCGCAACTTCGCCGCCAGTTCCGCTGGTTCGAACGGGATACCCGCATCACCGGCTACTTCGGCGTTCTCCGCGGTGTTGCGGTACACCACCAGCGCGCCGCGGCCCATGGCTTCAATCAGCGCGGGATGCGTCCCGCCCACCTCGGTCGCGTGAATGTAAGCGAAACAATGCGAACCCAATTCGTGGTACCCCACGCCGTAAATCGCGCCCGGAGCCACTACACGCGAGTCCGTGGTATCGCGCACCCGGCGGATGTACTCGCGCGCGTAAGGGGCATCGCCGATGAGCGCCAGTTTCATCGGTGTATCCAGCGTTTCGAAAGCCTGCCGCACCTCGAGCGGATGGTTCTCCGGTTCCATGCGGCTCACATACAAAAAGTAGCGGCGGCGCTCCAGTGCCAGCTTCTCAAGGATCTCGCCACTCTCGACCGGCCCCACCGCGGCGCCGTACGGAATAAACGCGCTCTGTTTTCCGTAACGGCTGCGGTAATAATCCTGTATCGCCCGCGCGTCGGTAATGACTGCCGATGGGCAGAAGGTCGCCAGCCACTCCGAAATCAGATACCAGGCCTTCGCCACGCGATTCCATTTCTTCCGCTTACGCTCCAGGCCATCCACGTTCAGCGCTGTGGGAATGCCCAGCCACCGCGGCAGTATGGTGAAAATCGCGTTGGCGCCATTGCAGTAGAGCGCTACATCCGCGCGCCGCCGCAGCAGATCCAAAGTGGAAAGGAAGGTATGCGCCATCGTGTCGAAGTATTTGTGGCGGATGGTGGGTAGATACCGCAACTGCACACCGCGATAGGCGCTCCCGGCGAACCGTTCGCGGCAGTAAACGGTGACTTCGTGACCGCGCTGCGCAAGACGCGTGGAAAGCTCTTCGGCGAAGGTTTCAAAGCCCCCATAGCGGGCCGGTATGCCGCGCGTGCCGAGCAGGGCGATGCGCATGGGACCTGCGGCCGGCAGTCGTCAGCTTTCCGCGTTAAAAGGCGCAGCTTTTGAAGGGGCGCGCTCCGTCACATGGAACGCCGGCTGCTGCGGGCCGGTAGCTCTCGCAAAAACATGCTTGCTCACGGGCTTATAGTGGAACCAGCTTGCCATATAGTCATCGTCCACCGAGCGGCGGGCCTGAATCAACCGCCGTTTTTCCAGCACGCGCTTCCAGTTTCGTGCCAGATGCCAGAATGCCTTGATCGAACTATGTTCCCATGCCAGGCAACAGGCCACCACGATCACATCCCGCAGGGTGATCGAGAACCAGATCCGCCGGTACAAGTCCCCTGAGATATTCTTGGCGCGCATCAGGAAACGGTTCTTCACCGAATGCATGTTGATTTCGGCCGGCAAAGCGCGCCGGTTGCCGGGCAGCACCTTGCGCACATGATAGCCGCGCGCAAAGGGCGCATATAAACAGGTCCAGCCCATCAATTGCGCGCGCCAGGCAACATCGGCGTCTTCGCGATATACAAAAAAGTCGGCGTCGAAGAATTCACCTCCAATAGAGACGTCGTCGATCATGCCGCGCCGGTAAAGTGCGGCTGCCGCCGTGGCGCCGAACACATACTCGTACTGTAGGTAATGGCCATTGTCTACTTCCTGGCTGCCGCGGTCGAGATGGCGCAGCATGGGATTGAAGTAAATGCCGGTCGAATCGACCAAGGGCCGGTCGGGAATTTCGAAATGCGCCGACATGGCCAGCAACTTCCCGCATACTGTTCCGATGCGCGGATCAAGTTGTCCCGCATCCACCAGCCGCCTGATAAAGTCGGGAAGCAGCAGCACATCGGGATTGAGAGTCAGTACCCAGTCGCCGCGAGAGCAAGCGATCGCTTGGTTCTGGGCCGCCGCAAAGCCGATGTTTTCCTGGTTATAACAGATGCGGCAGCGGCCTTCGAATTGTTCCAGAATATCGGACGTGCCATCGGAAGAGGCATTGTCGATCACGACAATTTCGTAGTGCGGGTAGTCCTGCGCCAGCACTGATTCGAGGCAGCGCCGGATAAATCGCCCGCTGTTATAAGTAACTATCGTGACGGAAACGACATCGTTATGGGCCATGAACCGGAACCTGAGAAACCGCCCTTTCTGAACATCACCTACCCGAAACTCCAAACGCCTGAACTTACGAACGTAGCCGGCTGCTCGAAAGCAACACCCCGCCAGCCAACCGCATTACTTCCCAATATGCTGCAAAGGGCCGAAGACTCCGCGCAATCGCCGCTTCGAGAGGCGCTCGCACCAGGGAGCCTGTGATTATTGCCAGGCACACGGCCCGTTGGCCGGGGGGATGAAAGTGCCTGACGCTATAACTAAGTAGACTACAATACCAGTAAATCAAGCGTTTCTCCAGTCGTAACGCTGGAATCGAATGGCCTCCTGTGTGAATCGCTACAGCAGCAGGCACGAAATAAAAGCAGTAACCCCGGTCAGTCGCCCTGCGGCAAAAATCCACATCCTCAAACCATATCGGCCAAAACCCTTCGTCAAAGCCACCCAATTCTTCCCACACCGCGCGCCGGAACATCAGGAAAGCGCCCGCGGGCTGTTCCACCGGTTGCCGGACCGTATAAGTCAGCCCCAAACAGCGATAAGCCCGGTTAATCGAATTGCCGGGCCAAACGCGATTTAGCAAGAGAGCTTCCATTGTTAGTGCGCCCGGTGTTGGCAACCGGCGCACCATAAATCCCACCTGCGGTTTGCCGCTGGAATCTACAAGCAGGCCTCCGGCTCCAGCCGCTCCCGGCAGATCGCAAGCCTCCACTAACGGTTCGAGGTTGGTAGTAAGTACTGTATCTGGATTGAGCAACAGCACATATGCGCAATCGAGTACGCGGCAGCCCTGATTTACGGCTGCTGCGAAACCAACATTAGAAGAATTAGCCAGCAATCGAACGTTGCGCCGCGCGACCTCATCCCGCGTCCGATCAGCCGACGCATTATCCACCACCACAATTTCAGCGCCGCAACGAAGCGCCGCATCGAGACACGCGCCGATAACAGCTTCCGAATTGTAAGTGACCACGACGATGCCAATCGCGGGCATGTGTCACTTTGTCACGCTATGGGCATAGTGGGGTCAGGGCTTCTGCCCTGCCGCCGGGCTTCGGCCCGGCGCGGTGCCAACGCTTCCCTTCTCACTTCGGGTCATTGATCAGATCCCGGCTAACCACAGAGGCACAGAGAAAACCAAATAAGATTACCTCTGCGTCTTCCGCCACATCCGCGTCCTTTGAATTCGCCTTTCTCCGTGTCTCTGCGGTGAAATTCCCCGCTACGGCGTCACCATAATATTCACTGGCGGGCTCGAAACGCCATTCACCGTCACCACCACCGGCTGCGGGCCCATCTGCACCCCGGAGGGCACAGTGAAATTCACCTGCGCCACGCCGAACTCGCCCGGAGGGATACCGGAAAAGTTCAGAAACGCCGGTGCGCCGCCCACGGTCACACTTAGTGGCAATGCCAGTGTAGGCAGGTCCGCGACCGGTGTTCCCACAGTTGGTGCAAAAGCCGTCTGCAGTTCCGGCGCATCGCCCGCGCCGTTCATATAAAGCGTCGCTATGCCCCCTTGCGCAAACGACGACTGCGGAACCAGGTTGCCGCTGCTGTCGGCAAACACGCCCGGCGCCTGGGGCGCAATTGGGAACCAGAAGCCCGCGATCTGTCCGTTGTTATTGATTCCCAGCGCCGCCGGGCCCGCTCCTACCGAATACGGAATTTGCAAATTGATCTGCCCCGGCGAAACATACAGTAGCGGCGCGGCTACGCCATTGATCGTTGCCGTCACTCCGCCCAGCCCATACGGCAATGGATTGCTCGAAGCGCTCGCCGTAGTATTCGCCAGGTTCGAGCCGAACACCGAAACCAGCATGCCAGGGCTGCCGGTCGTGTGATACGTCGCAGGGTCGGCAACGCCGCCGATGGCCATACCGGAAGAACCTCCGAGCACCATCATCACCGGCGCCTCGATCCATTGCGGCTGCGCATTGGGCGATTGAATCACAACGCTTGCGCGATAAACGCCCGGCTCCAATCCTGTGCCCGTGGCCGTCAGAGCGATTGTGGCCGGCCCGGTTCCGGAGAGCTGCGAAATACTGAGCCAACTGCTAATGGGACTCGCCGGATAAATCGCCGCCGTCCATGTCTGGGTCGGATCCGAAATGTTGATAGACAGCGTCGTCTGGGATGCGGAGCTGGCGGCGCCCGGCGAGGTAAGCGTGATCTGTGCCGGAGTCGCCGAAAGCGTGACCGGTTTTGCCACGGGCCCGGCGAACTCCACCAACACCTCTTGCGCGACGCCCGTGCTCAGGACCACCAGAATATAGTTCGATGCCGGCGGCTTGATGTTACTGAAGCAAACCGTTCCCTCCAGCGATCCCCAAGCCTCCAGGCGCTCCGTCCCGAAAATCGCCGGCGCCTGCGCAGTGATATCGACCGATCCGGCCACCAGACCAGCGATGGCGCTCTCATAACCGCTCTGCTCGTCAATATGTACTTGGACGGGCCACTGACAAGAAGTGCCGGCCGCCGTGTTCTGCGTCACGATCAAAGGTGTGGCCGTAAGATTGAAGTTAGGTTCATCCGTCAAAAGCGGGTAGTAACTTACTGCAATCTGCCGCGCCCACGTCTGTCCGGAAGCATCTGTTCCGCTAAAAACAAAAGTATGCGTCGATGGCGTAGCCAAATTCCGCAGAACCACCGTGGTCTGCAGGGTTCCGCCGGCCGGTATCTGCACGGAGGGAAAGTACTGCGCGAGATTCTGTGCCGTGCCATCGATGCTGAAGCCGGTGATCATCGCCGGCACTCCCGCAGTCTCCTGCAGACTGAAATTGGCTTGCCAGCTCAGGCCTTGGGCATCGGCGGGATTGGCCCACACCGTATTGGGTCCGGAGAGCACGATGGCAGATACCCCGCTCGGCACGGTAATCTGAATCGGCCGGGTCGCGCCCCCGCCTGCGAAATTCTGGTCGCCCGAATATGCCGCGGTCAGCGCGAACAAACCGGCGCCAAGCTGATACACCGGGAAGCTTACGCTGGCCGTGCCCGAACTTACTGGCGCCGATCCTACCGCGAGGCCTTCGATACTGAAAGCCACGGTGCCAGTCGGAGTAGCGGATGATCCGCCCGCGGCAGCGGACACCGTCGCCGTCGCTGTGACCGTGCCATTCAGAGAGGCCTGTGATGGAGCCGCGAGGGTCACTGTTACACCGGCCGTCTGCGCGTTCCAGTTCGTCACCAGCAGATTGACATCCATCGATCCCAGCCCCGTCGCCATGTCGTAGTTCGGACCCGCCGTATAGCCGAATGATCCCGTAAGGCAGTCCGGACTTCCCAGGGCACACGGAACAACATTGTTGCCCGAAGTAACATCGTGAAAAGCGGTGGGCGTCGATTGTGCCATCCGATAAAGCTGAGGGTTGATGTTGCCCAGTCCGGGCGTAGTCTGAAAACCCTGTTTCATCTGGTAATGATTCAGTAGCGCCAGCACTCCGGCCATCGAAGGCGTAGGCGCCGATGTGCCCGCGACCGCTGCAAGATCTCCCTCGTAAAAGATGAGATACGGATCATGGATCGCGGCGCTCAAGGCCACGTCGGGAACATGGCGCGCGTTGTCGTTGGGCACGCCCGGCCCGGCTTGCCAAAGAGGCTGCGGATACAGGATGCTGGCGCCGCCACCGCCGGCCGCGAGGCCCCCCGGACCGGACTCGTTCCAGGCGGTCTCCGGAATGTAACCCAGAGCCGATCCGAGACTCGCCGAATTTCTGGCCGACCAATATGTCCCGTTCTCATCCGTGAATTCTGTCCCGCCGACTCCGGTAACTTCGGGTAGCGCCGCCGGAAAAGCAACCATTTCGCCCCGCGCGGCGAACGGCTCCGATGCCTGCAGGTCACATCCTGCCGCGCCCGCATCTCCCGCCGCATTCAGCATCGTGATCCCCTGGGCGTTGCCCTCTTGCGCGAACGGCTCTATAAACGAAGGAAAATCGATTTCACACGTTCCATAGCTGCTACTGAGCACGGGCGCTATGTTCATATCAATTGCGAACAGCATCGCCTCCAACGCGTCCGGGCCGTAGACATAATAAATGGTGGCATTCGGTGCAACCGCGCCGGCCCATTCCAGATCCAGGTTTCCTTCGACCTGCGCGCCGTTAAAACCCGGAGAACTGCCCGTGTACGGAATCAATGTCGGAGTACTCGCGGGGAGGCCGAAGCGAGTGCGAAAGCCCGCCAGATCGGTGAGCAGAACTTCGGACTCTCCCACCACAGCGATACTCTGGCCTGTACCGTCGATGCCGGTTGGATAGAGCGGGGCTACGTCGTAGATAGTTTCGAAATCGGCGGGCGCCATATAGTGCGTTGAGCCGGTAGTGAAATCGGCGTGGAGCGAGGCTATGCGAGCCATTGGCGCCGGATGGAAATCATCCAGCCCCAGAAAGCCGCCCACCACATCCGCGAGCGCCTCTGGCACTGCGGGATCCTGGGTGATGGCGAAGTGCGATTCCCCATTCCACTGGAAGCGATGAATGGACGTGTGTAACGATTGGGAAACCTGCGCCGCCGATCCGCTGAAGGCGATCCAGCTACGCGAACGCGCGCTGCGATTGATCGTGAAACCCGCCGAGGCAAGCCACGCAACCACGCGTGATTGATCACCCGGACTCAAACCGAAACTTTCCCCGAACTGTTCCGGCGTGAGCCACTGGCGGAACCGCTGCGAAGCCGGGTTCTGCTGATCGAGCAGCAACTGATCCAGCCCCGACTTCTCCGCTGCCGTCGGCTTCACCACCAGCACCATATAAGTAAGCTGCATCGCGGGATCAACCGGACCCAAGTCGGCTGCGTTTGCGACAGCGCGGCGCACATTGCCGCTGATGACGCGCGTGCGCGCCGGATCAACTGGCCGCGTAATCCGGTCCGGCGGAGCAGCGTAGCCTTCGAAAGCGGCGGCAAGAAGGCAGGCAATTAGCAGGCTCCCGTGGGGCCAGGGCTTCGGCCCTGCCGCCGGGCTTCTGCCCGGCGCTCGACCGCAGCATCCGAGGCAAGAAGGAACAGAGCGTGTCAGCGCACCATCTGCTCCCCGGCCCCCGGCCCCTGGCTTCTGGCCCCTGTTTTCCACCTGAGTGGTGTGCGAAGTGGCGCGCATGGGATGCCTATTGTAACCGGTTGCGGCCCACCAGAAGAAAGTAAAAACGCCAAAAAGAATCGAATCCGGTGAGTTCCTGAAGCTCATAAATGAGCCGCTCGCTTTCATAAATGCCGGCCGGAAGACCGGGGCCGGTATCCACGCGTCGCAGCACAGAAAAGCTCCGCATGCCTTCCCATTTGCCGCGCAACCATGCCAGACCCCTACCGTGACGCATCGCCACCAGGCCCCAAAGGCACTGCGCCATGATCACCGGCCACACCTCCCCCAGCGGATAATGGAGCGCCGCCAGGTAACACTGATTGCGCGCCGTCAGCCGCACCACCCGCGCATGCCAGCGCCCCAACGCCGCGCTGCCGCGGTGCCACGCCACGGCCTCCGGCACATATAAACCCGAGATGCCGCTCCGCGCGCACCGCATTCCGAATTCAACATCTTCGTAGTAGGATTCGAAACGCTCATCGAGCACGCCCACCCGATCGAATAAATCGCGGTGAAACAGCGCCGCGGTCCAGGGCGCGGACCAGATCGCGCGGCGCACCGAGAATGCCGGACCATCCGGCTTGCCGTGGCCCGCGCGCCAGGCGACCCCTCCGCGCGAAAGTAAATCGAACGTTCCGTCCAACTGCTTGGGTGACTCCGCCATAAAAATCTTGCCGGTGGCAAAAGGGGCTTCCGCGGCGCGGAGAATAGCAAGATAATCCGGCGCAAGTTCGACGTCGCTATTCAGCACAGCCACCCATTCCGTGCGGCTCTCGCGAATGCCACGATTGACCGCGGGCGCAAAGCCTCTGTTGGCCCCCATGGCAATCACCCGCGCCCCGCGCTCGCGTGCCAACTCCGGCGCTCCATCCGTCGAACCGTTATCCACCACCAGCACTTCCCCGGCGGTCTCCGTCTGCCGTTCCAGGCTGCTCAGCAGACGCGCCAGCAGGTCGCGCCCGTTCCACACGGGCACGATAGCCGTGATGCTCATCGCCGGAAGCGCTTCTTTAGGAGAAACGCCAGATTGCGCATGCCATCCCGCCAGGGATTAAGCTTCTTCTCGCCCAGCCGCGAGGAGTAAAGGATGGAAATTTCGCGAAAGCGGATTTGCGGATTGCGAATGGCTTCTATCTTGATCTCTTCGGAAAAAGCCATGCCGTCCGATTCCAGTTTCATGTGCTTTAAAACGGCCCGGCGGAATACCCACATGCCGGATTGCGAGTCGCTCACCCAACGAAAAAACAGCAGCGACATGGCGAACGACAGCACCCAATTGCCAAACTTATGTTTCCAGCTCATGGCGCGCGAATCGCGCACCGGAAAGCGCGAGGCGTTCAGAAAATCCACTTCCAGGTGGAGAAACGCCTCGATCAGATAAGAAAGCGCGTCTACCGGGTAGCTATGGTCGCCATCCAGAGTGACAATCAGATCACCCGTAGCCTGCGTGAAGCCCCGCTTGTAACTGCGGCCGTAGCCGCGCACTTCTTCGCGGATAACTTTGGCGCCCAGTGATGCAGCCACCTCGCTGGTGCGGTCGGTCGAGTTGTTATCCACCACGATCGTCTCGTCCACAAACTCCGGCATGGCGCGCAACACTCGTTCGATGCCCTGCTCCTCATTGAGGCACGGCACGATGACGGTAATCCTGAGACCCTTATACATAGGAACCAGCTCAGTGGGGTCAGGCCTTCCGGCCTGCCGCCGGGCTTCTGCCCGGCGCACTCGTTGTGTGCGAAGCCCAGGGCGCGTTCACCGATTTCTTCAAAACGTTTTCCATCTCCCGCAACTCCAACCAACCCAGCAGCTTACAAACTCATGACTAGCGTGGGGCAGGCGCTTTCGCCTGCCAACCCGCACCGCATCGAGTGGCCCACCACATTAGCAGCTATCATAAATAACGATGCAGCGGCTTCTTATTTTCCTTACAGCCTGGGCCACAATTTTATGCGGCGCAGATCTTTCTACGGTGCATTCGGTGTATTTGATGCCCATGGGCAGCGGCCTCGACCAGTTCCTGGCCGAGCGTCTGACCAGCGAGCACGTGTTCCAGGTAGTCACCGACCCCAAGCTGGCCGACGCGGTTTTGACCGACCGCATCGGCAAGGCGTTCGAAGAGAATCTGGCGGATCTCACCGCCGCGCCGCCTGCGCCAAAATCTGCGGAAAAAGCGGCGTCCGGCTCGCCCGCCGGCGCCACTTCCACCCAGGCCACTTCCACCCAGGCCACTTCCACCCAATCGTCTTCGTCCTCGATTGTCGGCGCGTTTGCGGGCGACACCGAAAACAAACTGTCCGATCCCGCGGCCAATTCTTCTTTCGGCCGCGGCAAGGGAACCATCTTCCTGGTGAACGTTAAATCGAAACAGGTGATCTGGTCGGTATACGAACAACCGAAAGGATCGGGCAGTGTGCAGTTGGATCACAGCGCACTCGCTATTGTAAGCCGCCTGAAACGGGATCTGAAGAAACCGGAAGGGAGCAAACCATGAAACGCCTCGTTCTGCCCATCTTAGCGGCCGCTACGCTGGCTCTCGCCCAATCGAACCAGGCGCCTCTCGCCAAATCATTACGCCTGTACGTCTTCGATGGTGGCACGCTGGATATCCCCGACACCACGCCCTATGGGTTCAAGAAAGAAGAGCTGGCCAATTACAAAATGTCAGTGGCATCTTTTCTGGTAGTGCATCCCAAGGGAACGTTGATGTGGGACACCGGCGCGGTCCCCGATAGCAGTTTTCCGCCCGGCGGCGGCCCCGGAACTCTGCGCTACGCGAAGTCCACCAAAACCTTGACTGCGCAACTGGCGGAAATCGGTTACAAACCCTCTGACATTACGTATCTCGCGCTCTCGCACTTTCACTGGGATCACGTTGGCAACTCCAACCTGTTCGCCAGCGCCACCTGGCTCGTGCCCCGGTCCGAGCGCGAGATCATGTTCGCCCAACCACCCTCGCCCCGCACCGAACCACAAAACTTCAGCGCGCTGAAAAACAGCAAGACCATTTACCTGACCAAGCCGGAGTACGATGTCTTCGGTGATGGATCGGTGATCATCAAAGCCGCTCCAGGACACTCGCCCGGACACCAGGTGCTTTTTCTGAAGCTCGCTAAAACCGGCCCGGTCGTATTGAGCGGTGACCTGTATCATTATCCGGAAGAGCGTAAATTCCACAAGGTCCCCACCACCGAGTTCAACCGCGACCAGACAGTCACCTCCCGCGCGGACGTAGAGGCCTTCCTAAAAAAGACCGGCGCGCAGCTTTGGATTCAGCACGATATTACGGCCAACGCCAAGCTGAAAAAATCGCCGCAGTTTTATGAATAGTTTTGCCGGTGGGCTATTTGCGCGTACATGGTGTGGTTTTCAATCCTTCGATCTTGGAGCGCTCCGCGTCCATAGTTAGTAGGAAGGGAGTTTGCGTGAAGGCCGAGGGTACGCCTTCCCATTGAATGTCGGCGTGTAGGTCCGGCTTGCCGGTAAGCGGGGCATCCAGTTTTAAAACAATTTCCGCGTCCTGTGATTGCGGCGAATCAGGAAGCGGTACGGCGACCCGCAACTCAATCGGCCGGCAGGAGGGCTTCGCATCCAGCAGAACGCCGCGCAATTGGGGTACGGCCACGCCTTTCAGTTCGGCGGCGAAGTAATTTTCGCCCGCGGCATCGGAAAGCGCTGCCTTGATTTTCATCCACAGCGCGAGCTGCGGATTGCTCTTTTCGAACTCGGCTTGCTTTTCGCGCGCGATGTCAGCCGCCGATTGGATTGTAAAGCCCCGCGGAGGAAACGGCGATTGTGCCGCCTGGCGCTTCAGTTCGTCGAGTGCTTTGGAGTCTGCGCCGTGATATTGCTGGAACACTTTTTCGAGGAACGGCTCGACCGTAGTTTGCTGCCATTTGGGGTCTGCCATACCTTTCACCGGATCGAGTGCCGCGGCGCGCGCGAACGCATAAATCGCGGGGATGGCTTTCGCGGGCTGCGTCTTATAGAGACACAACTCGGCGCTGCCGAAGTTCCACGAGGCCTGCACGCTGTCGGGGTTCTCCTGGAGCGCTTTCGTAAAAGCGGCTTCGGCGGGGGCGCAATCGCCTTTCTCCATGGCCCGGGAGCCCGGCACCAGGGCCACAAACAGGAGCGTGCGCCTGGCCGCCGTTTGCACCTGGCCGCGGGCCTGCGCCCATGCGTCGTCAGTCAAGCCTTGCGGCTTTTTGTCGAACGCCAGCAGGCGATGCGCGGCATCGGCGGCGGTGGCGAGTTCTTCAGCCGTCGGTACGCGCGCATCTGGAATGGCAGCAGCGGCCGTATAGAGCAGCCGCAACTGGTCGGCGGCGTCGGGCAGCGCAGCCTCGAGATTGGGCTTCGCGAGGAGGATTGCTGCCGCATCGATGGCTTTGGCGGATTGCTTCGCGCCGGCGTAGGCGAGCACGTAAAGAAACTGGCGGTCGTCTTTAAAATCCGAGTCCGGATAATTCTGGCTCCAGGTATCCAGGCTCACGAGGGCCTTGGCGAAATCGTTGGCCGCGAGAGCGCTGGTGGCCGCTTTGTAAACCTGATATTCGGCCGGATTTTTATATTGCTTCGCTTGCTGCGCCGCCAGCGCGGCGGCCAGACACACTACGAGTGTGATGATCCTAAACATATTCACCTCCTGTTGTTGATTGGTTACTTACCGGCTAATTTCGAAGGACACCTCATCGACCCAAACGGCGCCCTTGCCAATTGACATGAACCCGAAATTGATAAAGGTGGCGTCCCCAACCACCGGGGCCACGATTTCGCAACGCGTCCACTCCGCCGAGCGGATGGGGCGATCGCTCATATTGTCGAGAAAACCGGTCTGGCGGTTGGGGCGGTCCACACTCAGAAACATTTGCGCGCGATCCTGAGGGTCGGCGCTTTCGACGCGAATCCAGGCGCGCAAACGCACCGTGCGGCCGCGGTAAGCCGCGGCGCTGAAACTCTGCATGAGGCTCGAGACGGGGCTGGGAGCATTGTCAGGCACGCGGACAATGGCGCACCCTGCGCCGGTGCGGCAGCCGGTGCGGTGGAGCTCCGCCATCGAATCGGCATCTTTCGGAAGCGCCGGCACGATCCAACCGGGCGGCACTTTGCCGGCGGTGCCCTGCTCGAAGCGGAGATTGCGCGGCCCCGGCAGCGAGTCTTCCCAACCGGCGAGGCGTGCGCGAGCCTGTGTGACTATGGGCGCCTGGCCGCTGTAATCTGCGATGAGGCGCTGATAAGAGGCGCGCGCTTCCACACGGCGGCCTAATTTCTCCTGGCAACGCGCGAGTCCCAGCAGCGCACGCGCCGCCAGATCCTTAGGAACGCTTTTCTGTGCGGCGACTATTTTGTATTGCTCGATCGCGCCCGCAAGATCGCCCACCACGACTTCACGGTTGATGGCCTTCTCCAGTTCCAGTTCGGGATCGTTTTGCGCAGGCAACCCCGCCCACACGGTTGCGGCCACCGCCATTGCGATTAGCATCTTCACGCCTGCTGACAAGGTACAAAACCGGTGTCGCGCTCGAATCCGGAGAGTGTCACATTTCAGTCGCATTTCAGCCATCAAATCGGTAGCCGAGCCCGCGAAGGTTGCGCAGGTAACGCGGGCTCGCGGGGTCCAGCTCAATCTTTTTGCGGAGATTGGCGATGTGGTTATCGACGATGCGGGCGGAGGCAAAGGTGTCCGGCCCCCACGCGCCCTCTACAAGCTGGTCGCGCGTGAGGATACGGCCACGCGCGCGAATGAAAACCGCCAGCAGCTTGAACTCAAGCGGCGTCAACTCGACGGCGCTGCCGCCGCGCCGCACTTCCCCGCGCGGAAAATCCACTTCGACATCGCCGAAGCGGTACGGCGCGGTCTCGGCTTCTTCTCCGCTGCGTCGCAATAGCGCTTTGACGCGGGCGCGGAGTTCGCGTGTGCCGAACGGCTTGGTGACATAATC
>JASIAM010000135.1 GCA_030041985.1 Bryobacteraceae bacterium
CGCTAGCCGCGCCCGCGCCATGGGGATGCGCGTTCTCGGCCTGACCCGCCGCGGCCCCCTTTTGTACCACGTGGATCCCCTCGTGAGCCAGGTTTTCGCGCCTGCCGATCGCATCCTCATGATCGCGCAGTGCGACTATCTCGCGGTCGCAGCCCCGCTCACGCCCGAAACCCGCGGCCTGATCGGCGAGGCCGAATTCGCCACGATGAAGCCGGAAGCGGTAGTAATCAACGTTGGCCGCGGTCCCGTGATCGATGAAGCCGCTCTGGTCCGCGCGCTGACCGAAAAGCGCATCCGAGGAGCCGCTCTCGATGTGTATGACTGTGAACCCCTTCCCCAAGGCCATCCATTGTACTACCTGGAGAACGTACTTTTATCGCCGCACTGCGCTGACCATACCCAAGGTTGGCTGGAGGACGCCATGCGTTTTTTCCTGGCTCAATTCGACCATTTCCGGAAGGGAGAGCCCCTGCTCAACGTAGTGGATAAGGCCCTCGGTTACTAGTCCCCCGGCCACCCCGGACCTGCGCTATTGTACGGACAGGGACCTGGGATATTTAGATTTTGAAACATGCGAAACTGTCGTATGGTATTAATTCGGGAGGAAGAGCGATGGTCACGTGTCCTGTTTGCGAAGGAACAATCGACGTGGACGAAGAAGACGTAGATGAAGGCGACACCATCAGTTGTGATGAATGCGGCGCAGACCTGAAGGTCGTGAGCACCGACCCGTTGGAAGTGGAGTCCGCCGAGGAAGAGGAAGAAGAGGAAGAGGACGAAGATTTCCTCGAAGATGAAGAAGAGGAAGAAGAAGAGGAAGAGGAGGAGGATTGGAAATAAATTACAGGGTGGCCCGGAGCCCACGGGAGCCCAGCCGCATAGCCATTCTAGCGGCGCTGGGTTTTCTCGTGATGGCTTCCGTGGCCTTTGCCAAGAAAGATAAGAGCGATGATCAAGGCAATAGCCGTAGCGTACAGGGCCAGGTCACAGCGCCGGACGATACACCGCTTGCTGGCGCAGTAGTGCAGCTCAAAAATACGAAAACCCTGCAGATCCGCTCGTTCATCACCAAAGAGGATGGCACGTACTATTTTAATGGCTTGAGCTCCGATATAGATTACGAGCTTCGCGCCGACTCAAAAGGCCTGTACAGTTCCACCAAGACCCTCAGTTCCTTCGACTCCCGTAAGGCCGCGACGATCAATCTACAACTGAAGAAGTAGGGCGGGCAGCAAGCCACCTGACATACACGTGCGGAGTTAACTTTGGCCTTGCGCGCCTTGCTCCTGAAACGCCTGCCCGGGATCCGTCCGGTGTGGCGCGATCCGCGTGCACAGCAGGGCCGCGCAAGTCTGTGATAGCATCTCCCACACAGATGTTTGACCGGTCGAGTTTGCGGCAAATCCTTTTCGGTGTGCTCGTCCGGAGGTTGTGGCGGCTCGCAGCAGTTTGCCGGCGTGCCGGCGTTCTGCCGCACACAGGCTCCTTTCTACAAGGGAAACGGCAACACCGAATCAGCCGGGAGTTTCGCATGCCGGTAAGTAGCTTGCGCCCAAAGTGGGGCAGACGCTTCCGCTTGCCAACGCAGCTTCTCCTGGCCGCTCTGGCAGTCGCGCCGCAACTTGCCCGCGCGCAGTGGCTCAATTATCCCACCCCCGGCATTCCGCGAACCGCCGATGGCAAACCCAAGCTTTCCGCGCGAACGCCCCGCGACGCGAGTGGAAAGCCCAACCTCTCCGGCCTCTGGCAAACCCAGAGCGCCGCGCCGGAAGTCCTGGCACGTCTGATCCCCGCGGCCACCAATGGCGCCGGCGAGGAACCCCTGTCGCAGTACTTCATCAACATTTTTTCCGACTTCCAGCCGGATAACATTCCCTTCCGTCCCGCTGCCGCGCAGGCATACCGCGAGCGCTCGCGGAATTTTACAAGCCTCTCTCCCATCTCGCATTGTCTTCCCGAGGGTATGCCGCTGATCGAGATGGCGCCTGCTCCGTATAAAATCGTCCAAACGCCGGGAGTGACATTCATGCTCTATGAGCGGGATACCACTTATCGCCAAGTGTATACCGACGGCCGGAAGTTGCCGCAAGATCCGCAACCCTCGTGGCTCGGATACTCCGTCGGCAAATGGGAAGGTGATTCGCTGGTGGTAGAAACTGTCGGATTCAATGACCGCGGATGGCTCGATGCGCGGGCCCATACTCATAGTGAGGCACTGCGCTTGACCGAACGTTTCCACCGCCTCGATTTCGGCCATATGGAACTGGAACTCACCTTTAATGATCCAGAGACCTACACGCGGCCATTCAGCGTCAAATTGCAGCAGCACCTCCTTCCCGACACCGATCTGCTCGAATCCTTCTGCGCTGAAAACGAGAAAGACGCGGGCCACGCTGCGAGCAAGTGATGCATGCCGGGTATGATAGTCAATCGGAGCCAACCTGATGAAAATCGGAATTACCGGCGCGGGTGGCCAGCTCGGCCAAGCCCTCGTTCGCTACACCATGGAAAGAGTTTCCCCAGCCAGCGTAGTCGCGGTCACGCGGCATCCCGATAAATTGGAGGAGTTTTCGCGTCAGGGCGTGGAGGTCCGCGCGGGAGATTTTAACCTCCCAACCGGCTTACTAACCGCTTTTCAAGGAATCGAGCGGTTGGTCATCATTCCCACCGGCGACCTGCAGCCTGGCGTTCGGCGGATACAGCACACCGCCGCCATTCACGCCGCGGCTGCTAGTGGAGTGCGCCACGTCATGTACATCTCGACCGTGGGCGCGCGCCCGGACCCGAACAACGAGCTGCTGGACTCCCACTTCGCGACCGATCAGGCCCTCATCAATTCCGGCGTGGCCTGGACCATTCTCCGCATGAGCATTTACATGGAAACCCTCCTCGATCCCGCCAAACGCGCCGTGTCATCGGGATCGTACGCGGCCGTTCCCGGCGCGCCCGCGGCCTATGTGGTTCGCAACGATATCGCCGCAGCAGCAGCCGGAATCCTGACCACTCCCGGCCACGAAGGCATCACCTATCACGCCACCGGCCCCGTATCCATCAGCCAGCAGGAAATTGCGGGGGCCATCGGAAAGACGGCTGGAAAACCGGTTGCCTTTACGGAAATCACGGCAGCGCAACAGCGGGCCGGCCTGGAAGCCGCCGGACTTCCTCCATTCCTGATCGGCATTTTCGCGGGTTTCCAGGAGGCCCTTCGAGCCGGTATGTTCGATTTGGTCACGGCTGACGTCGCGCGCCTCTCCGGCAAACCAGCCCAGTCTCCCTCTGCGTTTTTCGCACGCACACTCGGATCAACCGCCAGCACCGCCCGCGGCTAGTGTGGCCAGGGCGCTGGCGGTCTCTGCCGCGGGCGCCCGGTAAGCACTGGACCACGGCCAATCTTCCGCACAGGCCACCACGCTTCCGCCCGGCGTTCGCGGGCCATAAAGAAAAATTGGCACACCGCCGATAAGCATTCCGTATGCGGAATCGGACCGTATCCATCTTCTTCGCGGCGGTGATGCTGGCCACGGCCGGTGATATCAGCGGCACAATCGCCATTGAACGGAAGCTCACCCGCTACAAGGTCACGGCCTCAGGTGGACTTTACGAGCGTGGCACCGTAATTCCCTTAGGGGCAAACCCGGACGGCGACCCGATTTCCTTCGAACGATCTCATGTCGCGGTTTACCTGGAAGGTCCTGGTGTTGCTGAAGGCCCAGGTAATGCCGGAAGCGATGTTCTGCCAGAGGCGGTCGTCGAACAGAAGGACCGGCGGTTCGTTCCGGACCTGCTGGTCGTTCCCGTTGGAGCAACCGTCTCATTTCCCAATCTCGATCCCATTTTTCACAACATATTTTCTCTTTCCAGAAGCAAGAGCTTTGATCTCGGCAATTACCCGGAGGGCGAGACTCGCCGCGTGACATTTTCACACCCTGGCGTGGTTGCGGTCTATTGCCACTTGCATCCGAATATGGAGGCTTCCGTGGTCGTAACCCCGACTCGATGGGGTACACGGGCAGCGCCGGATGGCACGTTTGTGCTACGAGACGTACCGAAGGGGAGCTACACCGTCGTAGCCTGGCATCGGACCGCCGGTATATTTCGGAAACAATTGGATGTCGGCGAACAAGGCGATGCCCGGATCAGCTTTGTCATTCCTTATGTCGCTCCCCCTGGTTCGGGGAATACCACGGCGCACCGGTAGCCTATGCGGTTTTCTACTCGAGTGTTGGTGGGGTCGTTCTTTCCCTTCGCGGTACTGCTGGCCGTGAGCTTTTGGGTGGTGAAGAACGTGGCGGTAGATGTTGTCCGCAGCGGGCTTCGCACTACGGTGCGCGATCATCAAGCGGCCTTAGCCAGGGTCCGGCTGCGTAACCAACAACGCGAGCGGCGCATTCTGCAAGGCGTCGCGGAGAATCCGGCGCTCAAAGCCGGGCTGGAGCTTCTCTCCACCGAGAGCGGCCTCCGCGAGCAGGCGCGTGACACCGTGCGCGACCAATTGAGCGAGCTGTGCGATGCGCTGCAGTTCGATTTCATGATGGTATCGAGCTCCCAGGGAAAACCGCTTACCGCTGTCATCAGAAGCGCCACCGGCTTTGCACCCTTCGATTTGGCACAGCACCGTCCCAGCAAAAGCGGCCTGTTCTCCACCGGCGGCCAGGTGTATGAAATCTACTCAGTCCCCATCTATGAAGGTCCTGCTGAGATGGCAACCTTGTCGGTAGGAGAACTCTTTGATCTCACTCGCTTGGGTATGCCGGCGGTGCTCTTGCACGACAGAGCAGTGGCGCTTGCGTATCAGACAGATGCTTCCCCCGCAGAAATTGCAGATGCGCTCGCAGGGTGCCTATCGCGGGCCGAATGCCAGGCGCGCATAGGCAAACACCAGTTTGTCTCGTTCCTCCTTCCGCTCAATAACGCAGGAGATGGCTACGAGGTCCGGAGCCTGCAGAACGTGGATGAGGCCAGCGCCGGAGTGCAGGCGCTCCTGAGAAACGTGTTTTTGATTGCGGGGCTGTCCGTCCTTGCGGCTGCTCTGGGAATCAGTTTGTTAGCGTCGAGGTCCATTGCGCGGCCATTAGCCCTGATGGCGGCGCGTTTGCGTGTCGCGAGCGCGACCGGCGATCTCCCCCAGTTCCCGGAAAGTGGTGGCGGCGTGCGCGAAATTTCGGATCTTGCCCTAGGATTTAGCCAGGCAGCGCAGGCAGTCCGCGAAGGGAAGGAACGGCTGACGCGCGCCTATATCGAGTTTGTGGGGTCGCTCGCGCAGGCACTCGATGCGCGCGATTCCTATACTGCCGGCCACAGCCGGCGGGTAAGCGAGTACGCCACGGCCATCGGCAACGCCATGGGTCTCCCCCGGGAAGAAATCGAAACGATCCGAATCGGCGGGTTGCTCCATGATGTCGGCAAGATCGGAATATCCGATCTTATTCTTCAGAAGCCTGGGCGCCTGACGCCCGATGAGCTGAAAATTATCCAACAGCATCCTGCAATCGGACGGCACATTCTGGAAAAGGTGCAGGGCATGGAGCCATACCTCCCGATCGTCGAATTGCATCACGAAAACTGGGATGGCAGCGGCTACCCGCACGGCTTGCGAGGCGGCGAGACCCCCTTGATCGCCCGCATTGTGCGAGTGGCGGATGCTTATGACGCCATGACGTCGGACCGTCCGTACCGTCGCGGCATGGCTCACGCCGATGCGATGGCCATTCTCTGGAAAGGCGCCGGCGCCGAAACCGATCCCGCCGTTACCGCGGCGTTTGCGCAGGCAATGCTCGAGCGTCATCCGCAGGCCGATCTTACGCCATCGGAATCCCTCGGACGTCTCGCCCGCGCAATTCAGGCCGAAAACGCCGGGTCCCGGGTTGCCCCGGAAGAAGTCGCCGCGGAAGACCGTTTATGACCCCAATCAAGATATGCGGGATATTGCCGCTCCTGGCGATTGCCGTGTTTTGGCAGGAAACCGCGCTTTGCCAGGAAGCTGATAGCGGGTTCGATTTGGCGGGGACCGTAAGTGCGGCTTCCTTTTACTCACACCAGTTTAGTGAATGGCCGCGCGATGGGAACCCGGTCGATGGCGGCTTCCGCGCTATGCTTTACCCCACGTGGAAGATTGACTCGCATTGGTCAGTGGCCGGGGCTATACAAATCGATTCCCGGCCCTATTTCGAAGAAGACTTCGATACGCAAGGCCATGGAACCAGCGGCGAAATCCTCCAACTAAACTTGACCTACAGCCAGTTTTGGAACCACGCCTCGCTGGCTGTTCACGTGGGTGAACTTTCTTCGGCGTTCGGGGCCTTTCTCCCCCGCTACGATGATGCCGTAAATCCGCTGATCGGAATCCCTTTAGCTTACGGCTACTACTACAAGGGTGTCAGTTTTCTCAGTCTCGCCGGCGCGGAAGTGGACGCGACAGCCGGAAAACTGGACTTCCGGGCACAACTTGTAAACTCATCGCCCGCCAACCGCCGCAGCATTTTTGATAGCGGTCAGTACGCCAACTGGGCTGGCGGCATCGGCTACACCGTTCGGCAGGGCCTCCGCATTGGCGCGTCCTCCTATTACGGGCCGTACCTCGATCGGCAATACCCCTACTACTTCCCCGGCGAGTTGCCGCCTCGCGATTTGCCCGCCATCGCATACGGCTTCGATGCGGAATGGGGCGTGGGCCATTGGAACGTGTGGGCCGAATGGCAGCATTTCCAGTATGACTATCATGTGATCCCTACCTATATCTGGAATACCGGGTACACAGAGGTGCGGCGCGTGCTGAGCCCGCGCTGGTATACCGCGGCACGAATCGGTTTCCTCCATTCAGGTACTGAGGGCGCCACCGGAAATTATGAGTTCGTGGCAGGTTTTCGGCCCGGCACGCACGAACTGGTGAAGGTCGGTTATCTGATCCAGACGGATCCGCAATACCGCGGCACTTTGGGAAACACCGCCGAGATCCAGTTTGTGGCTTCGATTCCGGCCATCTCGTTCGCCAAGTAATAAGGGCGTAGCGTAAGTAAAGCTCCGGATTCCTTATCGCCCGAGCATTCGCGGCAGGGCGGGCGTTTGGCCACCCGTGCGCGCCAACTTGGGCCCGCTAGAATAAAAACAGTGTCCCCGCCCTTCCGTTCCTATGTAATGGTTTCCCGCGACCGTATCGCTCGCAATTATCGCAATGTCTGCTCCGTGGTCGGGCCGGACGTTGCGGTAGCCGGCGTGGTCAAAGCCGATGCCTACGGCCATGGAGCGCTCGAAGTGTCGCGCGTGCTCGAGGCGGAAGGCGCGCGGTGGCTGGCGGTCAGTTCCGTCGATGAGGGTGTACACTTGCGCTGCGGCGGCATCCGCCAGGCCCGCATTCTGGTCATGGGAGGTTTCCTCGGTTATGAGAGCGAAGCGCTGGTGGCATACGATCTCACACCGGCGATCCACTCGCTGGCCCAAATGCGCGATCTCGACCGCCTGGCGCATGCCGCCCAAAAGCCGATCGCTTTTCATTTGAAAATCGATTCAGGCATGAGCCGGCTTGGGACGCGCGCCGATGCCGGGGAGATTCTAGCCGCGCTCGCCGAGCTTAGCTGCGCCCGCCTGGAAGGATTAATGACGCACTTCGCTTCCGCGGCCGATTACACAACCAGCCAGACCGACGACCAGATTGCTTACTTTCGTGGTATCTGTGGCGAGTTGAAGGAAGCGGGAGTTCATGCGCCCCGCGTGCACACATCGAGCACCAATGCCATTGGATACGGGCGCACGGAAGGGAACATGGTGCGCGCCGGACATGCCCTTTACGGCTATGTCTCTCCGGCACGCGGCGAAGCCCCCCGCCAACTGCTGAACGTGCAGCCGGCGCTCACCTGGAAAGCCAAGCTGCTGGCAGTGAAAGACATTCCCGAGGGTGCGCTCGTGGGCTATGGCGGCACGTTTCGCGCGCCGCGTCCCATGCGCATCGGCATCCTCGGCGCGGGCTACGCCGATGGCATTTTTCACCGCCTCTCCAATCGCGGCAGAGTGATTGCCGCTGGCAAACTCACGCACATTCTGGGCACCATCTCGATGGACCTGACCACCATCGATCTCAGTCACACCACCTCGCTGGTCCCAGGCGACGAAGTGACATTGCTAGGGACGGAGGGCGATACGCGCCTCGATGCGCAACAAATCGCGCGCGTGGCGGGAACCATTTCTTACAACATTCTCTGCAGCATCAGCGCGCGGGTGAAACGGGTCTACGAGTAGGTCCGCATTTAACCGCCGCAGCACTTCTTGTATTTCTTGCCGCTACCGCAGGGGCATGGATCGTTGCGCCCTATCTTGGGCGCCGTTCTTCTGATCGGGACAGATATGGGCGCTGCAGCGGGAGCGGCTCTCTCGACGGCATGGCCGTCTTCACGAAAGCAGGCCCACCATTCCATTGCAGCCACAGTATCGTCAATCAGCTTGTAGTGGGGATTGTTGTGCAAATCAGCGAGAACGCGGCCCTTGCCCAACGCCAACTTCCCTTTGATATAGTCCAAATCAATGTAGCGGGGATCAACCAACTCCTCCTCAAAGGCTTGTTCGATATCGGAGAGCAGTTCTTCTGGGTAAAGGTCGGTGCTGGCTGAGACCAGAGCGTCCCACATATGGGACCACTTCCGTACCAGCTTTCCGTGAAAGAGGGAAGCGAAGTAGTTTACGATCTCATCGCGGCTCTTTTGCCCGGCGGCAACCAAGGTCAGAAGACCGTGTAAGCCCGATCCCCTGACCCATTGGTCGGTTGTTTCATTTTCGATCAGGGACTGAATGCCGGCCAAGTCGCCGCCGCACACCGATGCCAGGACATTGCCGAGATCGCCCGTAATGAAATCGCCGCAGAGAGAGTCCAACAGGTCACCCGGAAGCGATGCAAACCGGACCACCAGCGGATACGCGCGGGTTTCGCGGAACTGCGCCAGCAGAAACATGGCATATAAGTGCGCCATGTAATCGCCTTCGGCATCGAGCTCGGCTGCGCGTTCCACAATATCCTCGAGGATGCGCAGAAGTTCGGGCGTGATTTCCTCCCGGCGCGCTACGGCCGCTTCCACCGCAGCTCGCTCGAATTTTCCGGTGACTCTTTCGAATCGGTGCAGAATTTCGATAGTTTCCATGGGTAATTTTGTAATCCTTTTATTGAAACTAAACCGGGCCGGGCAGGGCCGCCGGAACCGGCTTTACGGGGCGCCAGAAGAGCGCGGCCAGAAGAATGGTCAGGGCCTGCACCGCGGCAATCAGGGCGACGCAGGCGGGCCATCCGCCACGGCTCCAGAACTGGCCCGGGACGGCCGCGCCGAAGCTGCCGCCAACGTAGTAAAACAACACGTACAAGCCGACCGCCGCAGCGCGGGCTTCGTGGGCTACGACACCGATGTAGCTCGTGGAAGCCGATTGCGCGCTAAACGTACCGATGCAGCATAGCGCGAGACCGAGCAGAATCATTGGCGGCGAAGGGATGAGCGTCAGCAAAATGCCAAGCATACCGCCACCGAAAGCGACCGTAATGGTAAGGCGCTGGCCCACACGGTCAATCCAGCGGCCGGCAATGGGCGAGGCTGCCGCCCCAGCCAGATACACGAAAAATAATAAGCCCAAGGCCGAGGCGCTCCATCCGAACGGCGGCGCGGCCAGATAGAAATTCACGTAGGTAAACGTGGCCAGCATGGAGAAGAGCAC
>JASIAM010000136.1 GCA_030041985.1 Bryobacteraceae bacterium
TCCATATTGGATATCAACGAGATACAGAGGTTCCTCCCGCATCGTTATCCGTTCCTATTGGTCGATCGCATTATCGAGCTGGAAGCGGAGCGGATCGTGGGCATCAAGAATGTCACGGTGAATGAGCCTTTTTTTGTGGGCCATTTTCCGCAATTCCCGGTGATGCCCGGCGTGCTGATTGTGGAGGCGATGGCGCAGACAGCAGGTGTGCTGGTGCTGAAAAAAATCGCCGATCGTGATAAAAAGCTGGTGCTGCTGGTGGCCATCGAAAATGCCCGCTTCCGCAAACCGGTGGTTCCCGGGGACACGCTGCGCCTGGAAATGAGCGTGATTAAATTCAAGGCAAGTGTGGCGAAAATGGCGGGCCGCGCCACAGTCGATGGGCAACTCGTGGCGGAAGCCGAAGTCATGTGCAACCTCGCGGACAAGGAAAAAGTATCGAACGCGGCTACTGTGTAGCAGCTTGCCGATCCGGCATGTCAATCCACCCTACGGCATTAGTTGATCGCTGCGCGCGCATCGCGGAAAACTCCGAAATTGGTCCTTACTGCATCGTCGGCCCAGAGGTCGAAATCGGCCCGCGCACCCGCCTGATGGCTCATATCTATCTCGAAGGCCCCACAGTCATCGGTGCGGATAACCTGTTTTACCCTTACAGCACGGTTGGTGTTGCGCCGCAAGATAAGAAATATCGGGGAGAGCGCGCCGAAACTCGCATCGGCGACCGCAACAACATCCGGGAGTTTGTCACCATCCATCGCGGCACCGAAGGGGGCGGGTCCATCACCTCAATCGGCAGCGATAACCTGCTAATGACCTATACCCATGTGGCACACGACGTCCGCATTGGCGACCACGTCATTTTGGGTAACAGTGTGGGTTTGGCGGGTCACGTGGTGGTAGAGGACTGGGCCGATGTCAGCCCGTTCAGCGGCGTGCACCAGTTTTGCCGCATTGGCCGGCACGCCTTCGTAGGTCCGTATACCGTGGTGAAGCAGGACGTGCTGCCGTATTCACTCACCAGCAACAAGCCGGAAGTGGGGGTGTTCGGCGCCAATATCATTGGACTCGAGCGGCGCGGATTTGCTACCGCTGAGATCGAATCGCTGCAAACCGCGTTCCGCCTGCTCACACGCTCCGGTCTCAATACTTCCCAAGCGCTCGATCGGATTCGGACTGAGGTGGCGCCCTGCCAGGGGGTGACGGACCTGATCGAGTTTATCGGCTCCTCTCCGCGCGGTTTTATCAAGTGATGCGCTACGGGTTGATTGCCGGAAACGGGCGTTTTCCCTTGCTGGCTCTCGAAAGCGCACGCCGCCTCGGACACGAAGTGACGGTGGTCGCGATTCAGGAAGAAGCTTCGCACGATATCGAGCGAGTGGCTCCGGGCTGCCATTGGATTTCGCTTGGCCAGCTCAGCCGGCTGATCGAAATTCTGAAGCAGGCAGGCATCACGGAAGTAATTATGGCCGGACAGGTGAAGCACGCGAAGATTTTTTCTTCGATTCGGCCGGATTGGCGCCTGGTAAAATTGCTGGCCGCCTTGCCTGCGAAAAACACGGACGGGCTGATCGGCGGTGTAGTGCGGATTCTGGAAGAAGAGGGCATTCACTTGCGCGATTCCACCGCCCTGCTCCAGCCCATGCTGGCCGTGGCGGGCGTGATGACGCGCCGCAAGCCCGATAAAGAGGAAGAAGGCAACATTCAGTACGGCCGGCGCGTGGCCAACGCACTGGCGGGTTTTGATGTAGGCCAGAGCGTGGCCATTTGCGAACGTTCGTGCGTGGCCCTGGAGGCTATGGAGGGAACCGACGCCATGCTGCGGCGAGCTGCTACGCTGGCGAACGGCCGGCGGCTCACTCTCGTCAAGGTAGCGCGCCGCCGCGAGCACCTCCTGTTCGACGTCCCGGTGGTGGGCCTCGCCACCATCCCGGTGATGCGCGAGACCGGCACGACCGCGCTAGCGGTAGAAGCGTCGCGGACGTTGATGCTCGACAAGGACCAGTTGCTGGCGGCCGCCAATGAAGCAGGGATCGCTCTTGTGGGGTTGGAAAACTGAGAGATGCCCAAGGTTCGTCTTGCCGTTATCGGCGTGGGGCAGTTCGGGAAGAACCATTGCCGCGTAATCCACGAGTGCGCGCACGCCGAGCTGGCCGCTGTCGTGGATTGTGATACGGCGCGCGCCGCGGAAGCCGCGTCCACTTATGGAGCCACGGCCTTTTCGGATTGCCGGGAACTCGCAGGACGCGTGGATGCGGCCGTCGTCGCCGTGCCCACTTCGGCGCATGCGGAAATCGGCTGCCGGCTGCTCGAAGCGGGAATTGACGTGCTCGTGGAGAAACCCATCGCCGCCGACCTCGCTTCGGCAACTCGCTTGATCGACGCAGCCGGCCGCGCTGGCCGAATCTTACAGGTTGGTCACCTCGAACGGTTCAACCCAGCCGTTCTGGAGATGGAGCGCCGCGCGACGCTGCCGCTATTTTTCGAAATTCACCGCATGAACCTGTTCAGCCCGCGCGGCTTGGACGTGGATGTGGTGTTGGATCTCATGATCCATGATGTCGATATCGTCCTGTCGCTCACCGGCGCGGATCCGTTGGAAATTCGTGCTGCCGGCATCTCCATTCGGTCTTCCAAGGTGGACATAGCCAATGTACGTTTGTTGTTCCCCAATGGATGTGTGGCCAATCTCACGGCCAGCCGCATTTCGACGGAGCGCGTCCGCAAGCTGCGTCTCTTCCAGCCGCAGCAGTATTTATCGCTGGATTACGACCGCCAGGCGCTGGCGATCTTCACCGTGTCCGGCGCTTCCAAAGACCAGATCGGTTTCGAACAGGCTCCCATTCAAAAAATGGAACCTTTAAGGCTGCAGCTTGAGGCGTTCTTAGACAGCGTGGAAACGCGCAAAATGCCGAAATCTAATGGCGATGCAGCGCGTCGAAGCTTAGAGGCGGCTCTTGCAATTCTTGCTAAAATTGAAGAGCATTCAGAGGTAGTCGCTCAAACACTGCGTGCGGGATGGAAACAGTAGGTGGCACTCCGGCCGATGCCGATCTTCAACTCCTTACGCAGTGGGGAAGTCCTGCGGACGGCCCACGATTCAGAAAAGCCGCGGTTTTCTCAGTACTGATTCATTTTCTGATCATTGGATTGCTGGTTACTGTTCCGAATATGGGGACCGAACCGGAGCGGGAGCCAGTGCACCAAATCGTCACGCCGCTGATTCTTCCTCCCACCGAACTCACCCAAAAAGCGCCGAATAAGAAGCCCATCAGCAAGGAATTCGACTCGGTTGCCGAATTACAGCGGCCCAATATACAGGTCCCGAAGGGGGCGCTTTCGACCAATCGTCCGCGCGCGTTTCGTCCCGCGCCGCCCGAGCCCACGCCGCAAAAAGCCACTTCGCCATTGCCGGAGGCGCCTAAAGTGGATGCTCCCAAACTGGACGTGCCGCAGATTGCGCAGTCGGTCCCGCAGATCCAGCCGGTGGAGCAGCCTCGCCTTCCGTTCGAAAATGTCCCGCCTGCTCCCCCGCCGCCTGCGCCTGGCCAGAGCAAGATAGCGATTCCCAATGCCTCAATCGATAACGCAATTCGCGAAGCGATCAAAGCTGCGCCATCCGGCGGTCAGATAGTGGGTGATCTGGATTTAGGCGGCCCAGGCGGAGTAGGCCCGGGCGTCAATCTGCCGCCCGCTCCCGGAATTCAGGGCAGTAATCTCGAATTGAAAAGCGACCCTATGGGCGTCGATTTCCGCCCCTATTTGCGGTTGATTCTGGAGGCGGTGCGCCGGAACTGGGCAGCCGTATATCCGGAAAGCGCGCGGCTCGGGCGCCGCGGAAGAGTGGGGATTCAGTTCTCCATCAGCCGCGCGGGCAGCGTTCCCAAACTGGTGATTATCGATTCCTCAGGCACCGAATCCCTGGACCGGGCAGCGGTTGCCGGCATCAGCGCTTCCAACCCCTTCCCGCCGCTTCCCACCGAATACAAGGGAGAGCGAATCGTTGTGCAATTCAATTTCGCGTACAATATGCCGCCGCGGCGGTAGTTGGGAATTACCAATTCGAACGCAGGGGAGGGTTCCACGTCCTCCGATTCCCTCCCCCGCTTCGCCTCCGAGCTTTTCTTCAGTTAACGCGCACAACGGAACACCGCGGCGGCGGCGCTTTGTGACTTCAGCGAGGACGCCGCGGTGTTCTGTGCGCTCTTCGGCGCACCCTATTCAACCGTGCTTGTCTCCGCGCGGTCGCGGCGCACTTCGTGATTGAACCGCGCCTCTCTGCCCTCCCGCCGCGACACATGGCCCACCCAAGTCTGCCGGACCGGATTCCCTGTGCGATACGATTCTGCTGGTTCTCACGGCCTTGGTTGGTTGGACCTTCTCATTGCTGGGCCCTCCTTCTGATGATCTAAATGCGTTGCGGAGGTGGAAGTTGCTCGTGGCAGAATTAAATATCGATGAACAAGCGGTTGATTTCAGCCATGGCGGCTTACGCGATCATCGCCACGCTGGCCGCTTTTACACTGGATGGCCTGTTCCGCACCGCTGTATGGATTTTCATGGCGGGCCTGGCGGCGAAAACTTGGATTGCGCACAAGGCGGGGTGGTGACTCGTCGGGGCCTGGGGTTAGGGACTAGGGGCTGGTCGGCCCCGGCCGCTCATGCCGCTCTCGTTGTTTCCGCTCGGAACTGTTCGGGTCGGGTACTTGGTGTAATCGCCTCACTTGATTTCAGCCCAGCCCATTATTGCTCAACGAACACGACAGAGCGCCCAACAACACAAATCAACCCGGTCCTTAGCCCCTAGTCCCCAACTCCTTCTCCGTTCCCCTTCCGCCGCAATTTCCGGATCTCCTCCAGCCGCTCCCCGATGCGTTTTTCCAGGCCACGGCCGGTGGGGAAGTAATAGCGGCGGCCGGCGAGCGATGGCGGCAGGCACTCCATATCCACTATCGCGTCGTCATATTGATGCGCGTGCTGGTAGCCGGCGCCGTAGCCCCACGCTCTCATGTCACCTGTAACAGCG
>JASIAM010000137.1 GCA_030041985.1 Bryobacteraceae bacterium
GACCAGACGGTTACTTCAACAGGATGAGCCGCAACAGCGGGTGATGGCTTCGTTCGCCATATGTATACTATTTCTATCGACTATTACACATAGCCGGATTTCGGTCAAGAGCGAAGATGCAAATTTCTTTCTAGATGGCTAAAACTGCATAAAAAACTTGACGCGCGAAACGTTCGCTGATATTGTTTACTTATCCGATCGACTTTTAAAGTTGGCTGGACTTAAAGACTTGCCTGCTGATTCGGTGCGCGGCTGCAAAGGCGCAGCCAGGTTGTATCGCCGCAGCTAGTCCTCGTTCTGTCGATTCGCCGTAATTCAGGCCGTGGTTGGTATGCAACCATCCGCGTCCCCTGAATGAGCGCTTCGCGGATATAAGCCGCAGCTTCGTGGCTTATCAACAACTTTCCGGGACACAGTTTCTGCAAGCGAAGGAATCTGGCTGCATGCGCCTTTCAAAAAACTTCTTTTTTCTTTTTCTAGCGGTTTCCGGTGCTTTTGCACAAACCACGGATGACGCCCTCATCGTCGGAACGGTTACCGATCCGACAGGCGCCGTGGTAAGCGGAGCGTCCGTCAAACTGCTCCATATCGCGACCAACGCAACCACCGAGGTCCGCACGGACGATCGCGGAGAGTATCGAACACCGCCCCTCCGCATCGGCGAATACATCATCGACATCGAGTACCAGGGATTCAAGCACTTCCACCAGACCGGCGTAGTACTCAACATCGGCGATGTCCGCCAGGTGGATATTCGCCTGGATATAGGTCAGGCTTCCGACTTGGTTAATGTCACCGCTGCAGCTTCCCTTCTGCAGACCGCAGATTCCACTGTGGGCACGGTCATCAACAACAAGCAAATCGACGATCTTCCTTTAAATGGACGGGACTACCTGCAACTCGCGGCATTGTCGTCCGGCACGATCGCCGCGAGCCAAGGTGTCAGCATCGGCGGTCAGGCAGGAACGCAAGTCGCCTTTCTTCTCGATGGACAGGACAACAATAACCAGGAGATTCTGACAAGTCACTCCGGCCAGAAGGAGATCATCAAGCCTTCGGTAGATGCTATCCAGGAATTTAAGGTTGTGACCAATAGCTATGCTGCTGAATTTGGCCGGTCGTCTTCCGGCGTGGTCAGCGTAGCGCTGAAGTCGGGTACGAACCAGATTCATGGCACGGCATATGAGTTCCTGCGCAACCAGGCCGTCGACGCGAAAAACCTCTTCGCCGCCACAGTTCCTCCCTACAAGCGGAATCAATTCGGCGCGACTGTAGGCGGCCCGGTTCAGAAAGATAAAACGTTCTTCTTTGGCGATTTCGAGATCGCCAGAATCATTACCAGCAGCGCCGTGGTTGCTACCGTTCCAACTCTCGCCGAGCGGGCCGGCGTGTTTCCGGGCATCATTTATAACCCTGCGACTTACAATGCGGCCACTGGAGCCAGGAGTCCATTCGCCAATAATACGGTCCCGCAAAGTCTCTGGGACCCCACAGCGGCGAGTATTTTGAGCTACATTCCATTGCCGGCCATCGGAGCCTCAGCGGCCAACTATCTGTATAACGAGCCAGCGAATGAGTTCGCCAATAAATGGGATTTTCGCGTCGATCAGATTATCAACGAAAAGCAGAACCTGTATTTCCGTTTCAGTTCTCAGGACATTAACTACCCTGTTACGTCGGCGGTGCCTCCCGTGAATGGAAACTACGAAACCGGCTCGGGCGCGCAGGTGGACAACAGCAAGAGTTTCGTCTTGGTCTATAACTCCATTTGGAGCAACAGCCTGATCAGCTCGATCCACGTGGGCTGGAATTACATCTTTTGGAACGAGGCGTTTCCGAATCAGAGTTTGACTTCGGGGACTATTCCCGGAGTCGGCAATTACCCCGGGCTCTCCAGCATTTCGATCAGTAATTTCCAGGCGGTTGGCGTTTCCAACGTTCCCAATCAGGATGGTTCGCAGGATCGGCAGTTATCCGGAGATGTCACTTGGACAAAGGGATCGCACAGCCTGAAGTTTGGAGTCCAAGCGTTTTGGCTACAGACCAATTTCCTGAGTTCGCAGCAGGCGAGCGGGATTTTCAGTTTCAACGGCCAATACACGCGCAACTCGGCGACGCTAGCGGGTGGGAATCCGTTCGCCGACTTTCTGCTTGGCGATGCCTCTTCCGAGAGCCTCTCCAATATCGCGTTTTTACAATTCCGCACGCCCTGGACCAATTTCTTCGTGCAGGACGACTGGAAGGTTAGCCACCGCCTGACTCTTAACATAGGCCTTCGGTATGAAATCGACCTGCCGCCGGTGGAAAAGAACAACCGGATTGCCAATTTCGAGCTGGGTTCTTCGCCGGCACTGGTACTGGCCGGTTCGCAGGGAAGCAGTTGGGCCGATCGCGCGTTGCAGGGGACGAACTATCACGAGTTCGCTCCGCGCGTAGGATTTGCTTACAGTCTCCCCGACAACAAAACCGTGGTGCGCGGAGGCTACGGGATCTTCTATTCCAACATCATCACGAACGGCGGCATGCAATCCATGGAAATCAATCCGCCCAACCACCTCCGGGTGAATAAATCTACGAATCCCGAAGTTCCGTCGTTATTTCTCTACCAGGGATTTCCCGCTGGCACGCTTTCCACCGCCAACGCGACCAATGTCGAGCTTGTCTCCTATGACACCAACAGCGTTCCGCCCACCGCGCAGGAGTGGAACTTCAACCTCCAGCGGGAGCTGCGGCACGGCGTTCTGGTCGAAATCGGCTATTACGGAAACAAATTCGATCATGGCTACTGGCAGCTCGACGGAAACGCGCCGCCTCCCGAACCGGGTAACGTCAATTCGAACCGGCCGATTCAGACGGCGCTGGTGCCAGGCGAAGGTACGATTACCCTGGCCGACGTTCTGCGGGAAGGCAAGAACGCCTATAGCAATTACAACGCCCTACAGGCAAAAGTCGAAAAGCGTTATACCAACGGCCTGACGTTCATCGGCGCATACTCCTACTCGAAGACAATGGGGGTTGGGGACGCCTCCGGAGTTCAGAATCCACTCGACTGGAGCGCCGATCGAGCGGTCTCCAATACGGACATGACACAGCATTTTGTAGGGAGCGCCGTTTATGCGCTGCCATTTGGGAAAGGCAACGCGCTCGGATCGCACTGGAACCGGGTCGCTAACGCGATTCTGGGCGGGTGGAGCATCGCTCCGATCGTGACTGTCGACACGGGCACGCCCTTCAACGTCACGGTTCAGGGAGACCCATCCAACACCGGCACGCAGAGCAACACCGGCAATAACGACCGCCCGAATGTTGTGGGTTCCTGGCGCCTCGCGAATCCGGCTGTGCAGGAGTGGTTCAACACGGCGGCTTTCGTTGCGAACGCGAAGTACGCGTTCGGTAACGCCGGGCGGAACATTCTCCGTGCGCCTGGGCTTATCAATCTCGACGTCGGCGCTCACAAATCATTCCAGATCACGGAGCGGATCACGGCTCAGCTCCGCCTGGAGTCCTTCAACGCAACCAACACCCCGGCGCTCGGCGTTCCCAATGCAGTCGTAGGCAGCCCGACGTTTGGGGAGATCACATCCGCGGGCGCCGCCCGGCAAAACCAGATTTCCCTCAAACTGCTTTTCTGAAACGCAGACACACGAAAGGAACATAGACGTGAAAACACTCGCACTTACTCTTCTTGCCACGGCGGTGCTGTTTGGCCAGCAAGGAGAGGGCAAAAAGAAAGGGCCGGCCTCGCAGGCGCATGTACTGACGAACGCCGAATTCGATGCCCTGCTCGCCCATCCGGACGAGTTGCTCCTCATCGACGTCCGCAGGCCGGACGAGATCACATCGAACGGCGGATTCCCGGTCTATCTGAGCATTCAGGCGAATCAGCTCGCGCAGAGTCTGGCATGGATACCGCGGGACCGGACGATCGTAACCGTGTCCAATCACGCGGCTCGCGGCGGCGCCGCGGCGGATACGCTGGCCAAAGCCGGTTTCAAGGTTGCCGGCACGATTGGCGCGCAGACGTACGAGCAGGCCGGAGGAAAGCTCGCCAAAATCGTTACGCGTCCACCCAATCCCAACGAGAAGAAAGAATAGAGTCCCACATTTTGAGAGGAATCCATGAAAACGAGAAATCTGATCTTGACTATGGGCCTCCTTGCAGCCACGCCGGCTTTCGCTCATCACTCGTTCGCGGCCGAGTATGACGGGAACCAGCCCATCAAAATCCGTGGACGGCTGACGAAACTCGAATGGACGAACCCCCACGCGTGGCTTCATGTCGACGTGAAGGACGCGGACGGAAAAGTCGTGAATTGGTCCATTGAATTCGGCGCTCCCAATGCGCTTCTACGGCGCGGCCTGCGCAGGGACGATTTTCCGGAAGGCATCGAAGTGGTGGTTGATGGCTATCGCTCGAAGAAGCCAGGCGCGGCTGTGATCAATGCAAAGAGCGTTACGTTGCCTGACGGCCGCAATCTGTTTACAGGGTCCTCAGGCACGGGCGCCCCGGGCGACCCCGAACAGTAGAGGTCACAGATACCGATGAAGCAAACCTTCTCGAGGCCGAAAACGCCGGCTTGGCTGCTGGCCGCAGCCATTGCTTGCTGCCCGCTTCTTTTCGCAGAGGCGCCGGCCGGATCTCCAGCCATTCCGCGTGCGGCGGACGGCAAGCCTGATCTCTCCGGCATCTGGCAGGTTCTGAACCCGGCCAACTGGGACATTCAGGACCATCAAGCGCAGCCGGGCGTTCCCGCCGGACAAGGCATTGTCGAGGGAAATGAGATTCCCTACCAGCCTTGGGCGCTGGCGAAGAAAAAAGAGAACTACGAGAAACGCGAGCAGCTCGATACTGTGACGGCGAAGTGCTATCTGCCGGGTGTGCCGCGGATCAATTATCTCGGCCTGCCGTTTCAGATTTTTCAGGACTCGAAGGTCATCACCGTTTTGTACGAATATGCCCACGCCAATCGCGACATCTATCTGAGCAACGCCGAGCATCCTAAAGGCCACATCGATTGGTGGATGGGGGATTCGCGCGGCCACTGGGAAGGGGATACGCTCGTGGCCGATGTCATCGACTTCAACGACCAAACCTGGTTTGACCACGCCGGAAATTTTCACAGCGATCAGTTACACGTCGTCGAGAAATATACGCTTGCGGACCACGACCACATGAACTACCAGGTCACCATCGAAGATCCGAAGGTTTTCACCCGTCCCTGGAACATGAACGTAGTGCTCTACCGGCGGACAGAAAAGAATGTCCAGCTCCTGGAATATGAGTGCTACGCATTCCCTCTCGAAAAGTATTATCCGTAGGCGCGCAGCCGAAGAAGGCAGGTTTCCATGAAAAAACAACGAATCGATCCTTTGTGGGGTCAGGCCTTCCGGCCTGCCGCCGAGCTTCAGCCCGGCGCAACGCCGCAATTTTTCATCCCTGGTTGTGCCGGTCCCGTATGGCCGAGATGGGGGAGTCGCGTCATCCGTCTGGCAGCGATACTCACGGCTCTCTCGGTCTGCGGCCCGGTCTTCGCGCAGGAGGATCAGCCTCAGCCGAATCAGCGCCAGAGGCGGCGTGAGCAAGTGACTCCCGCGCCGTGGCCGCCGCTGCGTCTTCCCGATGGCCAGCCGGATATTTCGGGTTACTGGGATCCCGCCATCGGTGGCACCTATTCGCTGACGAACCCCTCGCGCGGAGGCGTAGGTTTGCAGGATCAACTGGGAATCCCGCGCAAGAAGAATCCCAGCCGCATCATCGACCCCGCGGATGGCGAGATCCCTTATTTGCCGTGGGCTCGCGAAAAGCAGAAGTACATCGCAGCGAATATTAACGAGCCGGTCAAAGAGGAGTTCATCGATCCGCAGGCGCGCTGCCTTCCGGATGGGCCGATTCGCGCGACCTTCTGGCATACCGTGCACATCCTCCAATATCCGGGCTACGTAATTTTCAATTACGAGGGGAACCACCCCCATCGGATTGTGCCTCTCGACGGCCGTCCGGCGCTTGGCGACAGCATTAAGCTGTGGATGGGCGATTCACGCGGCCATTGGGAAGGGAATACCCTGGTGATCGATGTGCGCAATAACAATTCGAAGTCGCGCCTGAGCAACGTGGGGGACTTCGCGAGCGAGAACCTGCACATCGTCGAGCGGTATACGTTCCTCGATGGAAAATCCATGCGGTACGAAGCCAGAATGGATGATCCGGCAGTGTACACGAGGCCGTGGACGATCGCCTCCGATTTCCATCGCACGCACACCGATCCCACCTACGAGCAGTGGGAAGAGGCCTGCCACGAGGGAGAGCGGAATGTCGACGATTCGCTTGACCTCTCGCGCGCCGCTACAGCGAAATAGCCGCGCACGGTGAACACCGAAACACGCGCCCGCCGGCCAGCGCCGCCGGCCCGGTAAGCTGTTATAGAAGTGCCCACCTACTTTCACCTCGACATGGATGCCTTCTTCGTGTCAGTGGAAGAGCTGTTCGATCCTGCTCTCAAGAGAAAACCCGTCGTAGTAGGCGGGCGGCCCAATGAGCGCGGCGTGGTTTCCGCCGCCTCCTATGCCGCGCGCCAATTCGGGGTCCACTCAGCCATGCCTCTCCGCACCGCTTACAAGCTTTGTCCCCAAGCGATCTTCGTGGATGGCCATCCCGAGCGCTACCGCGAATATTCGGGCAAAGTTTACCAAGCCCTCCAGTCGTTTTCACCGCTGGTCGAGATGGCCTCCATCGATGAAGCGTACCTGGATATGACCGGCACCGAGCGCCTGTATGGACCGCCCCTGCGCGCCGCCTACTTACTGCACGAGCGCATTCTGCGAAGCACACAGTTGAACTGCTCGATTGGCATCGCCGCCTCCCGCCTCGTGGCCAAGATCAGCTCCGATCTCGCCAAACCCAACGGCGTTCTCTGGGTGATTCCCGGCCACGAAGCCGCATTCCTCGCGCCGCTCGACGTGCGCAAAGTCCCCGGGGTTGGCAAAGTGACCGAAAAGAATCTCCATGCCCTGGGCATTCGCAAAGTAGGCGACTTAGCGAAACTTGAGGAATCGTTCCTGGCCGAACGCTTCGGCAAATGGGGGCTGGCCCTAGCCGGAAAGTCTCGCGGCCTCGATGCCGGCGGCTGGTTCGATACCGCCATCGGTGAAGACACGGGACCGAAATCCATCAGCCACGAGCACACTTTTTCTGAAGATACAGCCGATATCGCGCAGCTCGAAGCCACCCTGGCCCGCCTTTCGGAAATGGTCGGCCGCCGCTTGCGAGAGCATCGCCTCCACGCCGGCGCCATCCAACTCAAGCTGCGCTACTCTGACTTCTCCACCATCACCCGCGCGCGCTCTCTGAGCCGCGCTACCCAACTCGATACCGAACTGTTCCAGCAGGCACGCGAGTTGTTCCGCCGCAACTGGCGCACCGGCGCGCCTGTGCGCTTGCTGGGCGTGCACGCCTCCGGTTTCGAGGAAGAGGCCCCGCAAATGGATCTCATCGGCGAGGAACATCACGAGCGTTGGAAGCAGACACTGGCGGCCGCCGACCGCTTGCGCGAGCGCTTCGGCGAATCGGCCGTCTCTCTCGCTGCCGGCATGCGCGGCCAGTTCCGCGAACGCACCCATGAAAATCCCGCGGGCCTCCCCGGCAAGAAGCCCAAGGGTTGAACCCAGTGATACAGCGCAGTGATACAGTAAGTCGAGCAGCCAAATGCCGATCCGGATAACCGCTTCGACGGCACATGGGAAACCGTCCTTTCCTGCAAGAACACCGCGGGCGCTCTGGGATACTCCTTTAAGTTTCCTTCCCTCGTAGAAAACGGAGTTCTGCACGGCCAAAAGGGCGACAAAGGTAAGCCCGGGTGGCTGCAGTTGGACGGTAAAATCCTCTCTGATGGCTCGGCGGATCTCTACGCCGATGGCCTTGTCGGCGCGTCCGAAGTGGCCGTCGGACGGCGTCCCAAGGGCACTGCTTACGGCTACCACATAGATGCGAAATTCTCAGCAACCTCGGGAACCGGCGAACGTGTGGAAGGCCGCCCCTGCTCCGTTACTTTTGCCAGGAAAGACAAACAGCACTGATATGTCGCGTAGTCCCAACCCAAAATTGACGCCAGTGTTCCCACAACGATATAATGCCCCCTCGACCACAATGCATGCATTCCGTGTGTCGATGGCGGCCTGAGATCGCCATCCACTATCATGCAGGTTGTCGGTCGCGGAAGGAACTTATGAATTATCCCCTCACTGGATACCACCACATTACAGCTTGCGCCGCTGGCGCCCAGGACGACGTCAACTTTTTTACTCAGATCGTTGGCTTGCGCATGGCCAAGCAGACCGTCCTCATGGACGGAAAAATTCCCATCTATCACCTCTATTACTCCAACGCCAAAATCGAGCCCGGCTCCATCATGACCTCGTTCCCCTATAGCCGCCTGCAGGGGCGTAAGGGTTCAGGCCAGGTATCCTCTACTGCGTTTACCGTCGCGCGCGGCTCGCTGCCCTTCTGGAGCGATCACCTGCGCCGCCAAAAAATTCCGCAGCAGCCCGCGGCGGAGCGCTTCGGCCAGAAGTTCATTCGCTTCTCTCATCCCGCCGGATTGGACTTCGAAGTAATCGAGGATAAAGACGATACGCGCGAGGCGTGGAATATGCCCGATATCCCGCTCAGCGAAGCCGTGCACGGTTTTCACGGCTCCGTCCTCTCCGTGCGCGAGGTTCCGGAAACCGAACGATTCTTCATCGAAGCCCTGGGTTTCCGCAAGACCGGTGTGGACGGCAATTATCACCGTTTCGAAACTGGTGTGGGCGGCGCAAACCGCACTGTGACGCTGCTGCATGAACCCGATCGCCCCGCCGGAAGCTGGACTTTCGGCGCCGGCACCGTGCATCACATCGCCCTCTGGGGAGCCGATGATGCCGCGCTCGCGCAGCAGAAGGCCATCTACGAGGAACTAGGTTACACCGACGCCTCCGAAATCAAGGACCGCTTCTACTTTCACTCCATGTACTGCCGCTGTCCGGGTGGCATCCTGGTGGAAAGCTGCTGCAACGTCCCCGGGGGTTTCGAAAAGGACGAAGATGCGAAGACCCTCGGCACCGAACTGCATCTGCCACCATGGTGGACCGGGCGCAAGGAAGAAATGATGGCTTCGCTCGAACCCATCCGCGTGCCCGAAACCGCCACGCCGCACTAATCCGCCACGGCGCATTACTATAGGAAGGGTACTCTATGAACACCAGATGCACCGTTTTGGCGGGCCTCGCCGGCCTCTTTCTCGCCGCTTTGCCCGTAGCCGCGCACCACTCCTTCGCCGCCGAATACGACGGTTCGAAACCAGTCACTTTGAAAGGCAAAGTGACCCAGGTGGAGTGGATCAATCCGCACTCGTGGATCCATGTCGATGTGGTTGGCGACGATGGAAAAGTGGTGAACTGGTCCTGCGAAACCGCGCCGCCCAATGGCCTTTACCGGCAGGGCTGGAGGCGGGATACGCTCAAACAGGGAGACGAGGTGGTCATTGAAGGCTTTCTTGCCAAAGATGGCTCCCACACCATGACTGCGCGTATGGTGCAGACCCCGGATGGAAGAAGATTATTTGCCGGGTCCGCCACCGATGGCGGTCCACAGGCCCAGAAACCGAACGATAAATGAAAATTGGTACAGAACGTATTCTCACCACCCACGTGGGTAGCCTGCCGCGGCCGCAGGATGTAGTCGATTGTCTTTTTGCCGAGGACCGCGGCGAGCCAGTCGATCCTCAGATCTTCGATTCCACCTTGCGCCGCGCTGTCGCCGCCGTCGTCGCCCGTCAGTCGGAAGCCGGCGTGGATGTGGTCAGCGATGGCGAAATGGGCAAGATCAGCTACGCCACCTACATCCGCCACCGCCTCACCGGTTTCGATGGCGATTCCGCCCGGCCCACACCGCAGGATCTGGATGACTTCCCCGAGTTTCGCGACCGCCTGGTGAAAGCCGGCGCCTCCGCCACCTACAAGCGCCCCGTCTGCAAAGGACCCATCGCGGTCAAATCGCTCGAACCCCTGCGCCACGATATCGCCCGCTTCCAGGACGCTCTTTCGCGCTCGCGCGTGACGGAGGCTTTCATGAACTCCGTCTCTCCTGGCACGATTGCCGTCTTTCAACCCAATGAATATTACTCCACGCACGAGGCGTACGTGGCTGCGCTGGCCGACGCCATGCGCGCCGAGTATGAGACCATCGTGAATTCCGGGCTGCTCCTCCAGTTGGATTGCCCCGATCTGGCCATGGGGCGGCATAGCCGCTTCAAGAATGTGGACGATGCTCAATTTCTCCGCTGGGCCGAGTTGCATGTGGAGGCCCTCAATCACGCTCTCGCCGATGTCCCGGCGGACCGCGTCCGCTTCCACGTCTGTTGGGGCAACTACGAAGGCCCCCACACCCACGACCTGCCGCTCACCACAATTCTCCCCATTGCCTTGAAGGCCAAACCGATGGGCATGTTGCTCGAAGCGGCCAATCCGCGGCACGAGCATGAGTGGGAAGTTTGGAAGTCGCAGAAGCTCCCCGAGGACAAAGTGCTGATCCCCGGTGTGGTCGCAACCACCTCCAATTACGTCGAAGCGCCCGAACTCATCGCGCAGCGCATCCTCCATTTCGCCGAACTGGTGGGCCGCGACCGCGTGATTGCCGGCACCGACTGCGGCTTCGGCACATTTGCCGGTTTCGGCCCCATTTATCCGTCTATCGCCTGGCTGAAAATGCAATCGCTGGCTCGGGGCGCAGCCATGGCCTCCGCGCGTTTGTGGGAACACGCCGACTCGGCCAGCAGATGAGTGCCAGATCACTAATTGTGGTTACCGCGCTAGCCGTGGCGCTGGTTCAGGTTGCCTCCGCGCAATCGCCGGCCGCCCATTCGCAAACGAAAGCCGCTTCCCTTCCCCGATTGCCCGATGGCAAGCCCGACTTGCAAGGCATTTGGGAAGCCCGCAACACGGCCGATGGCAACCTGGAAGCCCACAGCGCCGGCGCCGGTATCCGCGCGGGCGAAGGCGTAATCGTCGATCCGCCGGATGGCAAAATCCCCTATCAGGCTTGGGCCGCCGCGAAACAGCAGGAGAATTTCGCCAAACGCGCCATGCTCGACCCGGTCAATCGCTGTTTCCTGCCGGGCGTCCCCCGTATCACCTACATGCATTACCCCTTCCAGATTTTCCAAACGCCCGAGTTCGTGGCCATCACTTATGAGTACGTGCACGCTTCCCGCACCATCCATATGAAGGGGCCGCATCTGGAGGACATCGCTTTCTGGATGGGCGATTCGCGCGGCCACTGGGAAGGCGACACCTTGGTGGTTGACGTGGCCGACAATGAACCCGAAACCTGGCTGGACATGTCGGGCAATTTTCACAGCGATGCCCTGCACGTGGTAGAACGCTATACCCGAACGTCACTCGATACCTTGCGATACGAGGCTACGATCGAAGATCCCAAGGTGTTTACCAAGCCCTGGAAAATCAGCATGCCTCTTTACCGCGACGCCGAAAAGAACGCTCAGCTCTATGAGTACGAGTGCCACGTGTACCGGGAAAAGCAACCGGAGGCCAAAAAGTGAACGCTCGTTGGGGTCTTATGGCCGCCGCCGCTCTCGGAGCTGCAATGGTGACGCTTGCGCCCTTCGAAATTGCCGCTCAAGGCCGCGGGCGCGGCCAGCGGAAACAGGAAAAAGCCGGCCCGTTCACCAGGCTGCCCGACGGCAAGCCCAACATGCAGGGCTACTGGGAAACCAGAAACTTTTTCACGGCGTTTGACCTCGAAACCCACGAGAAGGCCGAATTCGGCGTCCCCGCCGGTAAGGGCGTGATCATCGATCCGCCCGATGGCAAAATTCCCTATCAGCCCTGGGCCGTCGCCAAGAAAAAAGATCTCCTCGAACACCACATGTTCGAGGACCCGCAGGCACACTGCTATCTTTCCGGCGTCCCGCGCCAGATGTACACCCCCTTCGGCTTCCAGATCCTGCAACCCTCCGGCTACGTCGTTCTACTGTACGAGGCGTTCCATTCTTACCGCATCATTCCCTTGGACCCCCGCCCCCATATTCCCGCCGCTATCAAGCTGTTCGAGGGCGATTCCCGCGGACACTGGGAAGGAGACACGCTGGTGGTGGATGTCACCAATCAGAACGAATCCACCTGGTTCGACATGGCCGGCAATTTCCATAGCGACGCCCTGCATGTCGTCGAGCGGTACACCCCCGTCGACGCCAACACCATCAATTACCAAGCCACCCTCGACGACCCCAAGGTATTCACACGGCCCTTCACCATCGCTTTCGCGCTCGGCCGCAACCCGCAGGCCGATTACCAGCAAATGGAATACGCGTGCGTCGAAGGGGAAAAGGACCTGCAGCACTACACCGAAAGCGAAGGCGGCAAACAGAACCCTGCCGCGAAACAGTAGCGCGCCGCTTCCAGCCCCCAATCCCCACCCCCCCCAATCCCGCTCCACCCCCTCGGAGGGGCCATGCGGTATGGAAGCCAATTTGATACGATATTCGTGTCTCTGCGGAATGCATGCATTTTCGCAGCCCTCTAGCCGAGACACCATCCGGCGTTGGATACTACGGTTTGGGAGCTTGAGGAGTCGGTCATGATACGTTTCCGTTGTGCGGCCGCGATCGCCGCGGTTTCTTTGATGCTGTGCCTGGCCTCTTTCGCCGCCGAGAGCAGTGCGATTGCCGACGCTGCCATGAGCGGCAACACGAACGCGCTTCATACGCTACTGGCCCGGAAAAATGTGGATGTGAACGCACCCCAGGCTGATGGGGCTACTGCCATCCAATGGGCGGCCTATCGCAATGACCTCGAAATGGCGGACATGCTGATTGCCGCTGGCGCTAATGTAAAACTCGCGAATCGGGATGGGGTCACTCCCATGTGGCTGGCCGCTCAGAACGGCAACGCCGCCATACTCGAAAAATTACTGGCTGCTGGCGCTGATCCCAATGAGCGCCATACCAACGGCGAGACCCCTTTGATGATGGCCGCCAGAACCGGCAGTGTGGCCGCTCTGAACGTCCTCCTCGAACATAAGGCGGATCCGAACCTCACAGAGAATCTGCGGGGGACCACTGCCTTGATGTGGGCAGCGGAGCAGTCTCATCCGGAAGCTATTAAAATCCTGCTCGCCCATGGCGCGGATTTGAGCGCCACCTCCGCGCCCGATACCCGCAATTCCCGACTCAATATCGCGCCTACGGTCGCGCAGCGGGCTGCCCAGGATGTGAACATCGGACGGCGCAGGCCTCGCCCGGCGGCCGGCGCCTTGACAGGCGAAGGCGGAGACGATTTCACGGCCTTTCTTCGCGGGCAAGAGAAAAAAGATGGCGGCGGTTTGACGCCTCTGATCTACGCGGCCCGCGAAGGCTGCATGGAGTGCGCGAAAATGCTGGTGGAAGCCGGAGCCAACGCCAACCAGAAAAGCAACTACGGTTGGACGCCGCTTCTCACCGCGACCCAGAATCGCCACTACCTGCTCGGCGCTTATCTGCTGGACCACGGCGCTGATCCCAACCTTGCCAATAACGGCGGCTGGCGGCCGCTGTACCTCGCTACGGATAACCGCAACATCGAAGCCGGCGATTACCCGGTGCGCGCACCCGACATGGACCACCTCGATTTTATTAAGCTACTGATCGCCAAGGGGGCGGATGTCAACGCCCGGATCTGCGGTGCCGCATCCAGCGAAAAAGACTGTAAAGGCGATACCACCGAGACGCGGACCAACTTCACCATGCAGTGGCTTTATGAAGACGGCGCTACTCCTTTCCTGCGCGCCGCGCAATCGGGCGATGTGACTTTGATGAAGCTCCTGCTGGCCCACGGAGCCGATCCCAAAATTCCCACGGCCCACAACGATACCGCGCTGGCTGTGGCCTCCGGCATCGGTTGGGTAGAGGGCGTCACTTTTGAATGGTCTCCGGAAGAGAGCGTGGAGGCCGTCAAAATGTGCCTCGATCTCGGCATCGATGTGAACGCCGTTGACGATCAGGGGCGCACCGCGTTACACGGCGCTGCCCACAAGGGCCGCACCGAGGTCATCCAAATCCTGGTAGATCACGGCGCTAATCTCGAAGCCCACGATTTCGGTAGCCGCGACACCTTCGCGGGCGCAATGAAGGGAAAAACCTGGATTCCTCTCGACTGGGCCAGGGGTCTTGTCCGTGTCGGCGTCCAGTCCGCCATTGCCCATCCGGACGCGGCAAATCTCCTGGTGAAACTCATGACCGACAAGGGACTCCCGATTCCGCCCCCGCCCACGTCGTCAATCTGTCTGACCAAAGGCGATAACGGCAACGGCTGCCAGTAGAGTGAAACCGCGGCCAAACGCACCAGTTGTGTAGCGCTGGCGGTCTCCGCCGCCGGCGCTCTGGGCCATTAAGCCTTTCCCCTAAAGCTGCAAGGTTGTCAGCGAAACGGTAGCGCCTGCACAATCACAACTAGAGGTGCTATGCACGAGTTGACGAATCTGTTGGTGCATCGCTGTTTATTCACGTGGTACGCGATGGCATCCGCTTGCTTTGGCCAAATCACTGGGGTCCCTGGAATCGCCGGTGCTGGCTACGCCAATCCATTCCCGCTCCACGTAGCGCCAGGCCAATTGGTCACCATCTATCTCCAGGCCCCATCCGGCGCAAACGTCTCCGCAACCTTCTGGGGCCAGCAAGCGCAGCCCGATCGCGTTCATATCCTGACTTTGTGCGACTCGATTGAAGGGGGCGAGCCGCCGCTGATCGGTGAGGCGCCTTGCGCGCCGCTCATCTACCACGGCAATGGGCAACGGGTCTCGTGGCAGAATCCGGCGTCGGTCGGTGAGGAGTTGGTCGCCTACGCTACCGGTCTCGGCCAGACCAACCCGCCGCTCTCGACCGGCATGCCCGCCGCGAGCAGCAGCCCCGCTCTGTCGTCATTCAACCTAGATTTCAACTACCGCCCCAATGCGCTCGCCACTCAGCCGTCCACCGCGGGACCGCCCACCAATCCCCCGCTTTTTGCGGGATCTACGCAAGGCTACGTCGGACTCTATCAGGTCAACTTTACCGTTCCTCCGCCCCCCGCCGGCCTTGAGCCGTGCTCGAATCTCGATTTCATCGCCGTCGGCCCTGTCGGTGGCCTGGTGTATTCAAACTTCACCGTGAGCGTCGGATCCTTTATCTCGTTCGATGGGGCCGGTATATGCGTAACGACTGGTTCATGACAGCGCGCAATCCCCGGCCATTTGTCCGTGAAAAGTCTACAATGTATAGAGTCGAAAGCCGCACAATTCGAGTGACGGCGGGAATGGGGACCGACGTGCCGGAAAAACGAACGCAGCTCAACGAACGCTATGAATTGAAAGAGGTCCTCGGCCGCGGCGGAATGGGCGTCGTCTATCGTGCTTACGACACTCTCATGCGGCGCGATGTCGCTCTCAAAACCTTAATCGAAATCGATAATCCCGCCATTATGGCGCTCTTCTACAAAGAGTGGAGCGTCCTCGCTAACATGGTTCATCCCAATGTCATCAGCATCTATGACATCGGCGAGTTCGAACAGGATGGAGTGAAGAAGCCCTTCTTCGTCATGCCGCTGCTACCCGGCGCTTCGCTCGACAAGCTCATTCAGGATGGGAGTGCCCGTCTCACCGTGCGCGGCGTTCTCGAAATCATCGATCAGGCTGCCCGCGGTCTTCATGCCGCCCATGAGCAGGGCCTCGTCCATCGCGATGTGAAGCCCAGCAACATCTTCGTCATGGACGATAATTCCGTCAAGATTATCGATTTTGGCATCGCCCGCGAAGCCTCCGGCGTCTCGCGCACCACGCTCAAGGGAACCCTGCATTACATGGCGCCGGAGCAGTTGCAGATGAAGCCTCCGAGCCCGCTCTCCGATCTCTACGCGCTCGCCGTGGTCACCTACGAAGCTCTCACCCGCCGCCGCCCCTTCCAGGGCGCTACCGAATCGGAAGTGGCCGAGGCCATCGTCAAATCCAGTCCTCCTCCCGTTTCCGAACTCAACCACGAAGTCAGCTACGCCATCAGCCAGGTTATCTACAAAGCCATGGCGAAGCAGCCGTGGCACCGTTTCACCACCGTGCGCGAGTTCGCCGATTCCCTGCAGAAAGCCATGCGCGGCGAACCCATCGAGTTCTTCGATACCAGCCGCATTAAGCCGCGTCTCGAGCGCGCCGCCAAAAGCTTCCGCGAAGGCGATTACACCTTCGCTTCCGAATTGCTCTCCGAACTCGAAGCCGAGGGCCACCTCGATCAGGACCTCATTCTCCTGCGCGGCCAGGTCGATCAGGCCGTCCGCCAAACCGGTATTCGCCAGGTGCTCGATAGCGCCCGCCGCTTCTTCGAAGCCGGGGAGTATCCCCTCGCCTTACGCAAAATCCAGGAGGCTCTCGAACTCGATCCCGGCGATTCCGGCGCCCTCGCCCTGAAAAGCCAGGTAGAAAAGGAGCGGCGTGCCAAAAAGATTTCCGAGTGGCTCGCCCTTGCCCGCCAGCATCTCGACAATCTCGCGTTCGGCCAAGCCCGCGAGGCCCTCGATAACGTCCTCCAGTTGCGCCCCAACGACGCCGATGCCCTCGCTCTGCTCGCCGAAATCGGCCGCAAAGAAGCTGAGTTCTCCCGCATCCGCGAGGAAAAATCCCGCCTCTACCACGCTGCCGTGGAAGCTTGGGAAAAGGGCGAGGTGACCTCCGCCATGAGCAAGCTCGAAGTTCTCGTGGGCATGGAGCGCGATCAGCCCGAAACCGATTCCGGCCGCAGCAGCACCTATCAGAAGTTTTACAGCCAGGTGCGCTCCGAGCACGATGCCATCCGCAATTCCTACGATGAAGCCCGCCGCAACCTCGCCGCGGATAACTTCGAAGCTGCCGCCGCCTTTTGCAAAGAGAACCTCGCCAAATACCCCGGTCACGCTCTCTTCCAGGCCCTCAAATTCGACGTGGAAACGCGCCAGCGCCAGAAGCTTTCTTCCGTGATCGCCGAAACCGATCGCCGCATTGAAGAGGAGCCCGATCTTGATCGCCGCATGGGCATCCTGGAAGAGGTCATGAAGCTATACCCCGGCGAATCCCACTTCGAGCGCGCCCTTCGCACCGTCCACGATAAACGCGACCTGGTGAATTCCATCGTGGGCAAGGCCCGCTTCTTCGAGGAGCGCGGCCAGTTCACGGAAGCCCTCGATCAATGGCAGATTCTCAAATCCATTCATGACAAATATCCCGGGCTGCCCTTCGAGATTCAGCGGCTCGTCAAACGCCAGGACCAGCAGGCCCACGAGAAAGCCAAAGCCCGCTGGGTCGAGCAAACCGATAAAGCCCTCGAAGCCGGCGACTACGATCGCGCCGTGCAAATCGTCGAGCGCGCGCTCGCCGAATTCCCCGCCGATCCCGAGTTGCTCGAGCTCTCTAAGCTCGTCCACAAAAGCCAGGAGCGCGGCCGCCAGGCCATGCATCTGCTCGATCTCGCCCGCGAGGCCAGCGACCGTGGCGCCTCCAATGACGCCCTTGAAGCCTTGCGCGAAGCCTACAAGCTCGATTCGCGCAGCGCGGTCGTTCGCACCGTGCTCCTTAACTCCTTAATCGAGCAAGCCCGCCGCCTCGTCGAAAGCGAATGGGAAGCCGCCGATTCCGCCGTCCAGGAAGCCCTCACCCTCGACCCGAAACATGTCACCGCTCAAAACCTGCTCACCCGCATCGGCGACCGCAAACGCGAAGATTTCGTTTCCTCGTGTCTGGCCCAAGCCCGCCGCGCGCAAACCGGAGGCGATATCGCTGGCGCCTTGACCGTTGTCGGACAGGGGCTGAGCACCTGGCCCAACGAACCACGCCTCCAACAACTACAAGCCACTTTGCAGCGCGCCCAGGCCGCGGAAAGCCAGGGACCGAAGCCCGAACCCCAGCGGCCGGAAGCCGCGAAGCCCGCGCCCCCTCCGCCGCCCGCGCCGCCCCCGCAGCCAGTGGCGCGTCCGAGCGACGAAACCCTTTTTCTGGACGCCACCAACCTGGACGAAACCGCAGTTCTACGCCCCACACCAAAGCCGGCGCCTCCGCCGCAAGCCGCTGCAGCTACGCCGGCCTCCACTCCGAAGCCCCCCGCGCCCGCAGTTTCCCCGGCTCCAGGCCCACGGCCCCTAGCCACTGAGAAGCCTCGTGCCCCTGAAAAGCCCCCAGCCCCGAAAAAGCCCCAGGCCGCCGCTAAGCCGCCCCGTTACGTCCTCCCCACCAATCGCATTCTCCAAGCCGTACTCGCGGCTGCCGCCGTCATCCTCCTGGTGGCCGGTGGTATCACCCTCAGCCGCCGCTTCCACAAAGCAGCTCCGGCCGCAGCCGTCCCCGGTAAGATGCACGTCAGCCTGCGCGCCACCCCGGCCGGAGCCCAAATCAAATTGAACGGCCAAGTCTGCGGCGCCTCCGCGTGCGATCTTCAACTCCCTGCCGGCTCCTACGAAGTCCAGGCCAGCCTTGCCGGTTATGAGTCCGCTACCTCCAAACTCAATGTGCAGCCCGGCGCAACTCCGCCCGAAATGAACTTGGCGCTCCAGCCTTCCCCACCCCGCATCGCCATCTCCACCGACCTCACCGAAGGCTCCGTCCAATTCGACGGCAACCCCGCCGGCCAAATCCAGGACAGCGCCTTCGAAATTCCCTCCGTCGCGCCCGGCCACCATGATCTGGTTGTGCAAAGCGGCAGCTCCCGCGCCAGCATGAGCCTCGAAATCGCTCCCGGCGAATTACCCAAGCTCGCCGGCAACATGGATGCTAGCGGCTTGCGCACCTTCGTGGTCGCCCAGCAGGGCACCACCGGCCACATCTACAGCAATTCTCCCGGGCTCAAAGTAACGCTCGATGGAAACGCTCTTGGCAACCTGGACGCCGCCGGTTTGGATTTACAAAACCTCACCGCGGGCAGTCACGAGCTGATCTTCGATGGTCCCGCGGGGGAGCATGATCGCATGGCTTTCGACGCCCAGCCCGCTCCTGCCGTTTATGCCTCCTTGCGCACCAGCCGCAATGTCGGCCAGTTGCGCATCGAATCGAATGAGGATGATGCCGACGTCTTCATCAATGGCCAGCCCTATCGCCGCAAAACTACGAGCCGTCCCCTGATCATCTACGAAGCTCCCAAGCAGTACACCATCCGCCTGCAAAAGGACGGATTCGCCCCGCAGGAGCAGACCGTTGACCTCAAGACCGGCGATGAGGCGAAATTGACTTTCAAACTATCACCCGCCAAAGCGATCCTCGCCATTCACCACGCGCCTGCCGGAGCGGAGGTGTTTGTCGATGGCAATCGCGTGGGCGCCACCGCCGGCGATGGTTCTTTCACCACCCCAGATCTCGAACCCGGCCGCCACACCATCTCCCTCCGCCGCGACAATTTCAAGCCTGTCGAATCCGTTCAGCTTCTGCCGCCGGGAAAAACGCTTGAATTTGACGGCGCAATGGAAAGCACGCTTGGCACCCTCACCGTAGACGTCACTCCCGCCAGCGCCCGCCTCCGCCTTCGCCGTGATGGCGAAACCGGAGATCGCCCGATGTCCGGCACCAACATGACTCTCCCGGAGGGCAATTACACTATTACCGGTTCAGCCCCGCAGTTTCAGGAGGGATCGACAACGGTTCGTGTCGCGGCCGGCCAGAGAATCACAGCCAGCCTCATCCTGCGTCCCGAAACGGTCCTCAAAAAGGCCCCCCCTGCGCCTGCGGTATTGTTCAGCCTGTCAGACTGGTTGAAAAAGCCTGGTTGGAACCCGAATGACAGGGTCATCGAACGCAAAGGCGGCGATTTCGTGCTTGCATCCCCGGACCTTTCCACCGCTCGCATCACCTTCAGCATCGTTTCTACCAAGGGCAAACGCCTGGAGTGGGTGGCCGGCTATCGCGATTCCAAAAACTACTACCTGTTCGAGGCGGATGACAAGAACCTCACCCGCTCCGAATGGAACGATGGCAAACGTTCCGAGCCGGTGAAAGTGCCCCTCGGAGTGGATATCAGAACCTACATCAGCGTGGGAATCACCATCTCCGCCAAAGGCATCCAGCACGAAATAGTTCGCGATGGGCAGTGGAAGGTAATCGATAACTGGGAAATTTCCGGCGGCCCCGCGCGCGGCAAATTCGGTTTCCACATCCCCGGCAAAGACGAAATCGCTTTAGCTGATTTCAAAGTGACAGCGCAATGAAAAAGTGGGGCCAGCCCTTCCGGGCTGCCGCCGGGCTTCTGCCCGGCGTTCTCGCTCTCCTTTCCGCCGCCCCCCTCACTGCCGCGTCCATCGAAGGCCGCATCACCAACAGCGTCACCGGCGATCCCATCTCGGGCGCAACCGTGCGCGTCATCGATCGCCAGAACTACGTCTTCTACTCCACCACCGATACCACGGGATCCTACACCCTCACCGGCCTCAAAGACGGCGATTACCGCGGCGAGTTTTCGAAAGACGGCTTCAACGGTGTGCGCGCCGGCGGTACGCTCGCCGATGTCCTCAACGGCGGCGGATGGGTACATGCTTCCGGAGACGTCCCCGCTCGTCTCGACGTCCAATTGCAACCCTGGGGCTCTCTGCGCGGGCGCGTGGTCGATGAAGACGGCAATCCGGCTCCAAGTGTCTCGGTCGAAATCAGCCTCAACCTCGATAATCTCGCAACTACCGATGAGCGCGGCGAATTCACCTTCTCTAACCTTCGCCCGGGGTCTTACACTCTCCTCGCCAGGCCGGAGCCGCGAACCAGTTGGCATAACGGCGAGCAACTGGGCGCTGTACCCATCTACTATCCTTCCGCCACTCAGGTCGCCGATGCTTTGCCCATCAGCGTAAAATGGGGCACCGATGTGGCCGGCATCGAGATCCGTCTGAAAAGTGTTCCAGTCCATCGTGTCGCGGGAGTGGTGCTCGATGAGGCCGGCAAGCCCGTCGCCCATGCCAGCGTGAAACTTCTGGGAAAGGCCCCGGCATCTTCCAAGACCCTCCTGATGGGTATTGGCGGCGCCGGACCGTTCATCCGTTCTCCCGTCGCATTCCTCACCATCGGCGGCACCATCGGACCCAGTCCGGAACCCATCCTCGCCAGCGTCGAATCACACAACGATGGCACGTTCGAATTCGCCGCCGTCGAACCGGGTGACTGGCGTTTGAGTGCAGAAGTAGGTGTTGATGACGAAAAGCCACGTGCCGGCGTTGCCTCCGCGTTGGTCGGAGATAAGGATGTCGATGGCATCGCGATCCGGCTGAGCGCCCCTTTCAGCGTGGAAGTAGCCGCCGATTGGGGAGACACAACTCTGTCCAAACCGGCCGATGGCGACCGCTTTCACATTGGGTATTTCGTCCGTCTGGCGCCTTTAGATGACCAGCCCCGCTTAACTTTCGATCCCTCCGCCGTGACCAGCATCAAGGGACTCTTTCCCGGACGGTACCGCGTGCTCGATTCGCCAGCCCTCGGCGCGCAGGAGGGAACCTACGTCTCAGCCGTACTGCTCGGTGGAACCGACGTCCTCGATAAAGTAGTGGAACTGGCGCCTGGCGCGGGACCCTTTCAACTCATCCTCAAGCACGATTTCGGATCGCTCCGGGGAACGGTGGAGAATGGCGACGGCGCAACGATGTACCTCGTTCCCAAAAACGCCTCGGAAATCGTCAGCTATAAGAGTAAGATCTGCGGCCCCGGCGGCTCTTTCCAATTCAAGAACATCATACCCGGCGATTACTATTTGGTCGCCTTCCAGCACACCGGTGACTTCCCTCCGCCCGATCTCCCGGATTCCATCGCCTCCATCGCAACCACCGTCAAAGTCGAGTCAGGCTCCGCCCCTTTCCCCATCACTCTCCGGCCAAGCCAGTGGCTCTGGTAAAAACGCTTCCGCCCGGCGCCCGGAAGGGCTGACGCCGCTATTCCCGCTTTGGCTTGCCGTAGAGGAGGAATTCCTTATTGCCCTCTGCCCCCAGAATCGGGCTCTCGATAAGCAATCGGCCGAAACACCGGTCGCTGAACTGAATGCGATGCTTGTGGTGTCAAAAAGGCGTTCCTAGCTCCTCCTGTGTGGTGAGATACCAGGAGTATACCGCTATGAACGCCTCTCAAAACAACCACAACCTGCTGCGTAGGGATATCAAGGCGAAGCCTTGGCTAATTAGCTGAAAGCTGATCGCTTATTTTACTTTTTCACAACATGCCCGTGTCCATCCCGCATTTCGTTCCCATGAAAGTTATGGGCAGTCACCATCTTTCCGGCGTCGCGTCTTTCGCCGCGCGCTGGCATTGGTCCGTGGTAACCGTGGGCCGGATGGAAATGATTATCTACATGCCCGTGGAAATGGGCGGGGCCGTGGAACCATGGGCCGGCGCCGATGAACACCCCGTCGGCAAACCATTCCGGGCCGTAATAGCCGGCAGGAGCGCAGGCATAAGGGGGAACATCATAGTAACCGTAGGGGCAGTCCGGCGCAGGGCCGACTTCAACGGCAACCTGAGCCGCCGCTTTGGGCGTATGGCCTAATAAGCCGATTCCCGCAACTGCTAACAGTGATAATATCAACACACGCATTGGCAAATCACCTCAAGGTAATAGATGAGCAAGCCAGGTGCTAATGTCATGCGCACTACGCTCGCTGGCAGGGCGGTTGCTAATGCTTGGCTGATTGCGCTTCTCCTTTTCTTGCAAATACCAGAATCGGGTTGGTGAAGAGGTTCGAGTTGGGGATCAGTATTTTCTTATCATCCTGTTGCAGAATCGTGTAGCGGAGATCGATGCTGACTACTCGCCCATCCAGGCCCGTAACGGAGATCTGATCATCCAGCCCGAACGGGCGGAACAGCAATAGCAGAATCCCCGCCAACAGATTAGACAATACGTCGCGGAAGGCAAATCCCAAGGCGAAGCCGGTCAGTCCCAATCCCGCGACCAATGCGGAGACATTGATTCCCATCGTGCCCAGTGCGGTCGCAACGCCTAGCAGGAGGATGCCGATACTGACGGTCCGCGCCAGCAGACGCAGCAGGCCGGTGTTGTCCGGCATTCGGTACCGAAGCCTGAATACCAGGAATTCGACAACCTTGGCAGCGATCCAGAAAAGGATCAGAATGCCGATTCCAGCCCCTATACGCTCCAAAGCGAGGCGTACCTCCGGGAGAAGCTTGCTGACGTCTAGAGGTTTCACAATCTGATTTTACGTACAGGAGGAGAGGGCGTCTGTGGACCTTTTCGCAAAAGCTGCGCCCGGCTCTCGCGCCGGCAATCACTTCAGGGCCGAGTCCCCGATCATCTTCCGGATAACCGCCAACTGCTCGCGTTTCTTGCGTACGCGTTCGGCTGCGTTCGCCCCCAGCTCGGGAGCCAGTTTTTCAGAAATATCCGCCGCTTCCTCGAGCGCAACGGCCGCGGACCAAAGCGTTCGCTCGACCATATCGTCGTGCTCCTGTGCGAGCGCGAGCGCGGAGTAAGCATGGCCTATCCGGCAGCGATACTCTATGATCGGCCCCTGCCGTTCTTCCCAAAGCGGGCCACGACACTCCGGGCATGTCAATTCCAAGAGGTTTCTTTCCATGGCTTCTTCTTTTGCCGCCGCCGCGCGTTCGGTCGCTGCGAGCTTCGAAATAAGCGGCGCAATTTGCTCCAGCGGCACGACGTGATCCGGCCCGACATGTTCGAGCGCACAGCGCGGCATGCTCGGGAAAAGCGCAGTAGCAGGGTCCTGGACGATGGCAACCCCGCCCCGCCGCTTGATCTCCGCCAGGCCGGCCACTCCGTCGTCTAGCGAGCCGGTTAGAATCACACCCGTAACTCGCGCGCCATACGTCGCCGCGGCTGAGCGGAACAGCGGGTTGATGGCGGGTCGCGCGCGGTTCTCTTTCGGCCCCAGCACCAGGTGTGCATGTTCGCACCGGACCAGCATGTGATAATCCGGCGGGGCTATATAAATATGTCCCTGCCGGATCTGCTCTCCATCAGCAGGATGCTTGGCGGGAAGCGGTCCGGCGCGCATCAGAATCTCGGGAAGGACGCTTTTTCCGTCAATGCCCTTACCGATATGCAGCACTACGAAAACTGCCGCCTGAAGATCCTCCGGCAGTCCCGCGGCTACAACCTGCAGCGCCTCTACCCCGCCTCCTGACGCACCGATCACGATAATATCTTGTTTCGGCAACTCTTCCTCCTTGGAATGAAGTGTGCCTGAATGGGGATGCACGGGGCACACCGCTTTCGTTACTGACGCCCTTTGATGGGCGGGCATGTGCCCCTCAGTTCGATGCGGGGCGGCTTTGCTCGCGCCGGCCGGCGATCCGGCCATGATTGCTACCGCACACTGTTGGCCATGGTTCTAAGAATTAGTACGAAAGAATGATATGCTTACAAACACCGGCCATGGCAAATCCGGCTCCTTCCCCCGGCCCCAATGGGTCAGGACGAAATAGCTCATTCGGCATAGGGGATTTCTGTCGTTCGGCAGTTTGCTGATGGCGTGGTTTGGCGGATGATAAAGTAAGCCATGGATAAGCATTTCACCACTTCAGCCGAGGCAACTCCGGCTCTGGCCCGCCCGGAAGGCAGCGCCCGGCCGGAAGTGAACGGCCACCCCGAGGTGAACGCTCCGCCTAAAGCAAAAACTCTGCCCGAACTGGAATCGCTGGTGCGCTCGCCGCAGCCGAAGAAAAAGCGCGGCTGGGTATGGTTGCTTGTGCTGGTGGTTGCCGGTGGCGCTGCCTATCTGTTGCGGCCACAACTCCGCGAACTGCAGGCCCGGCTTACACAACCTCCTTCCAATAAAGATAAGGGCCGCGGCGAAGGACGCAACCAAAAGAACCAGATACCGCCGGCGGTGGCCACTCGTGTGACCAGGGGGAGCATTGGCGTCTACTATGAAGGCCTCGGCGCAGTGACGCCCATCTATACCGACCTTATCCAGAGCCGCGTGACTGGCCAGCTCATGAGCGTGCACTTTAAAGAAGGCGACCTGGTGAAGGAAGGCGACCTGCTGGCGGAAATCGATCCCAAGCCCTACCAGGCGGCACTGATTCAAGCCCAAGGCAACCTGGTCCGCGACGAGGCATTGCTGGCCAATGCCCGCATCGATTTGGTCCGCTACTCGACGCTGCTCGAGCAAAACGCCATTCCGGAACAGCAGGTGGCCACCCAAAAGGCTCTCGTGCAGCAATACGAGGGCACCGTGACGAACGATCAGGGCGCCGTCGACGCCGCCAAAGTCAACGTCGACTATTGCACCATTAAGGCGCCGATTTCCGGATTGGTCGGTCTGCGCCTGGTCGATCCGGGTAATATTGTGCAAGCCGGCTCCGCCAATGGAATGCTGGTGATTACCCAGATGCAGCCGATGAGCGTGATCTTTACGCTCTCGGAGGATCTGCTTTCCCCGGTACTCGCGAAGTATCGCGCCGGCGCCGCTCTGGCCGTGGACGCTTACGATCGCGAAAAGACAAAACTCATTGCTCAAGGGCGGCTCACCCATATCGACAACCAGATCGACCAGACCACCGGCACTTTAAAGCTGCGCGCAGAGTTCGATAACAAAGATAACGCCCTGTTTCCCAATCAATTCGTGAACGTAAAGCTGCTGGTACAGGAAAAAACGGGTGTTACGCTGCTCGCGACCGCCGCCATACAGCGCAACGGCCAAAACACCTATGCTTACGTGGTCAAGCCCGATTCGACAGTCACCATCAAGCAGATCGGTACCGGCGTGACGGAAGGCGACCAGACGGAAGTGACCTCGGGGCTGGCGCCGGGGGACGAGGTGGTCATGACCGGCGTGGATAAACTGCAAGAGGGCACAGTGGTGGACGCCCAAGTCCCAGGAGAAAGAGCCCCCGGTGAAAAAGCCACTGGCGGAAAGGCCGGCAAGCGCGGGAAGCGGAGTTAGGCAGTGAGTCCTTCCCGGATTTTTGTTCTCCGGCCGGTCGCTACCTCTTTGTTGATGGTCGCCATCCTGCTGGCCGGAGCGGTTGGCTTTCGTCAACTGCCCGTATCTGCCTTACCGGAAGTAGATTACCCGACCATACAGGTCACCACGTTCTACCCGGGCGCGAGCCCCGACGTGATGTCCTCATCAGTAACTGCACCGCTTGAGCGGCAGTTCGGCCAGGTGCCGGGCTTGAAGCAGATGACCTCCATCAGCTCCGATGGCTCCTCTGTGATCACGCTCGAATTCAACCTCAGTTTGAATATCGACGTCGCCGAGCAGGAAGTGCAGCAGTCTATCAACGCCGCCGGCACATTCCTTCCGGTCGATCTGCCCGTGCCCCCGGTCTATAGCAAGGTGAACCCCGCCGATACGCCGATTTTGACACTGGCACTCAGTTCCAAAGAAGTACCGCTTTCCAAGGTAGAAGACCTGGCGGATACCCGCCTGATGCCCAAAATTTCGCAGTTGGCCGGCGTAGGCCTGGTGAGCATCAGCGGAGGACAGAAGCCCGCCGTCCGCATCCAGGCCAATCCCACGCAGCTCGCTTCCTACGGCTTGAACATGGAAGACCTGCGCAACGCCCTGATTGCCGCCAGCGTGAACCAGGCAAAAGGCAACTTCGATGGCCTGCACCAAGCCTACCAGATCGGCTCCAACGACCAGTTGGTGTCCAGCGCCGACTACGCCCCGCTGGTAGTCGCCTATCGCAATGGCGCGCCGGTGAAGCTGACGGACGTGGCCACCGTCATCGACGATGTCGAAAATGTGCGGCAGGCCGCATGGAAGAACGAGACTCCAGCCGTCATCATGAACGTGCAGCGGCAGCCCGGAGCCAACATTATCGAGGTGGTGGACCGCATCAAGACCCTGCTGCCGCAACTCACTGTGACGCTGCCGAAAACGGTGGATGTGTCGGTTTTGACGGACCGGACCAACACGATTCGCGCATCGGTGGCAGATGTCGAGTACGAGCTGGTGCTGACGGTGCTGCTGGTGGTGATGGTGATCTTTCTATTTCTGCGCAGCATGGCGGCCACAATCATCCCCAGCATCGCGGTTCCGCTCTCGCTGGTGGGAACCTTCGGCGTGATGTACCTGTTGGGCTACAGCCTCAATAACCTGACGCTGATGGCGCTCACGATCTCGACAGGCTTTGTGGTGGACGATGCCATCGTCATGATCGAGAACATTTCCCGCTATATCGAGGAGGGAGAATCCCCGCTCAAGGCGGCGCTGGATGGTTCCGCGCAGATCGGCTTCACCATCGTTTCGCTCACTATCTCGCTGATCGCGGTGCTGATTCCGCTGTTGTTCATGGGTGATATTGTGGGGCGCCTGTTCCGGGAATTCGCCGTCACGCTGGCGGTGACGATTCTGGTTTCGGCGGTGGTTTCGCTCACGCTCACGCCCATGATGTGCTCCAAGCTGCTAAAGCATAAGCCGGAATCCCAGCAGACCTGGTTCTACCGCGCCTCTGAGCGCGCTTTCGATGCGGTCATCGCGCTATACGGGCGCACCCTCCGAGTCGTGCTTCGTTTTCAGGGCATGACGCTGCTGGTTGCCGCCGGCACATTAGCCCTCACCATCCTCATGTTCCTGTGGATTCCCAAGGGCTTCTTTCCCATCCAGGACACCGGCGTGATTCAGGGTATTTCGGAAGCGGCTCAGGATGTTTCCTTCCAGCAGATGAAGGATTTGCAGCAGTCTTTGACCAAGATCATCCTGCGCGATCCGGCGGTGGAGAGCTTGTCATCCTTCATCGGCGTTGACGGCACCAACACCACCCTCAACAGCGGGCGCATTCAGATCAACCTCAAGCCTCTCGAAGAGCGCCAGATCAGTGCGAGTGATGTCATCCGGCGTATACAGCCGCAACTGAATGGGATCTCGGGCATTACTCTTTTCATGCAGCCCGTGCAGGATCTGACCGTCGAGGATCGCGTGAGCCGCACGCAGTTTCAGTACACGCTCGAAGACCCCAATGGGGAGGAGCTGAATACGTATGCTCCCCTTATGGTGCAGAAGCTGCAGCAGCAGCCGGAATTGCGCGATGTGGCCACCGACCGGCAGGTAAAGGGACTGCAGGCCCGTTTGGTGGTGGATCGCAACACCGCCGCACGCTTCGGACTCACCGCATCCAGCGTGGACCAGATGCTGTATGACGCCTATGGCCAGCGCGAAATCAGCACGATGTTTACGCAGTTAAATCAGTATCACGTGATTTTGGAGGTCAAGCCGGATTTTCACAGGAATCCGCTGGATCTGTCGGCCCTGTTCGTACGCACGGGAGCCGGAAGCGCCTCGACCTCACCCGGCGTGACTTCCGGCGGCTCCGCTACCCAGGCGCAAGGCGGCCCTTCGAGCGCCAACGCGGCGGCAGTCAACAGCGGCACAGCTTCCTCTCTGGGAGGAATCTCGTCCACCAATGCCGCCTCCAGCAGCACGTTTTTCGGCGCCATTCAGTCCAATTCCGCGTTCCCCGTCAGCCAGATTCCCTTGAATGCGTTTACCAAGGTCGAGTTGCGCAGCGTCCCGATTACCATCAGTCATCAGGGCCAGTTCCCGGTAGTGACGCTGTCGTTCAATCTGGCGCCGAATGCGTCCTTGGGCGATGCAGTCACGGCCGTGAACCGGGTGAAGAATGAAATCGGAATGCCGCTCAGTATTCAGGCGGCGTTTCAGGGGACTGCGGAAGCGTTTCAGAATTCTCTGGCCAATGAGCCGGTGTTGATTCTCGCCGCCATCATCACAGTTTATATCGTTCTGGGCGTGTTGTACGAGAGCTATATTCATCCCCTCACCATTCTGTCCACTCTGCCTTCCGCGGGCGTGGGCGCGTTGCTCGCTCTCCAGCTTTTCCACCAGGATTTCAGCGTGATCGCCCTCATCGGTATTGTGTTGCTCATCGGTATCGTGAAGAAAAACGCCATCATGATGATCGATTTCGCGCTCGAAGCCGAGCGGAAGCATGGCATGATGCCGCTCGATGCCATTTACCAGGCCTGCCTGCTGCGCTTCCGCCCCATCATGATGACCACCATGGCAGCGCTGCTGGGAGGCGTGCCCCTGGCTTTCGGATCGGGTACGGGTGCCGAATTGCGCCGGCCGCTGGGTATCAGCATCATCGGCGGGCTGATTTTGAGCCAGCTTCTGACCCTCTACACTACGCCGGTAATTTATCTCTGGTTTGGCCGCCTGGGATCCCGCACTGCCCACAGTCCCGCGTACGAGCCGGATATGGGGCCGCTCGGAGTGGAACAGGCATGAGCACGAATATTTCCGACCCGTTCATCCACAGGCCGGTAGCCACCACGCTGCTTCTGGTCGCGGTTGCCATGGGCGGCGGCGTGGCCTTTCAGTTGCTCCCTGTGTCGGCACTTCCGCAAGTGGATTTTCCGACTATTCAGGTACAGGCCCAACTGCCCGGCGCCAGTCCCGAAACCATGGCTACCAGTGTGGCCACACCGCTCGAGCGGCAATTCGGGCATATTGCCTCGGTGACCGAGATGACCTCCTCCAGCAGTCTCGGTAGCACTTCCATAGCCCTTCAATTCGATCTCAACCGCAACATCGATGCGGCCGCCAGAGACGTGCAGGCGGCCATCAACGCCGCCCGTGGCTATCTGCCCACCAATCTGCCGAGCAATCCCACCTATAGAAAAGTAAATCCCACCGATTCGCCGATCTTCCGTTTCGCGCTCACTTCCAATGTGCTGACGCAAGGCCAGATGTATGACGCAGCGTATTCCGTCATGGCGCAGAAACTTTCGCAGGTGCCCGGCGTCGGACAGGTATACGTGGGCGGCAGCGCGTTGCCCAGTGTGCGTATCGAGCTCAACCCCATGCAGCTCAACAAGTATGACATCGGCCTCGAGCAGGTGCGCACGGCCATTGGTGCGCAGAACGCCAACACGCCCAAGGGTCATCTCTCCGATCAAACGCGAACTTACGAACTGGGCGCCAATGACCAGATGTTCACCGCGGCCGAATATGCACCTTTGGTTATCGGCTATAACAACGGCGCCCCCGTGCGTGTATCAGACGTAGGCGAGGCGGTGAATTCGGTGGAAGATCTCCGCAACTCCGGCTACTCCAACGCCAAACGATCCATCGTGGTGACCATCCTCCGGCAGCCTGGCGCCAACATCATCCAGACCGTGGACGGAATCCGCGCGGCGCTTCCCCAACTGGAGGCCGCCATTCCGCGCTCCATCACTACCACGATCATGGATGATCAGACCGTGACCATCCGCGCGTCCGTACTAAACGTCGAGGAAACGATGTTGATCTCGATGATCCTGGTCGTCCTGGTGGTTTTTGTCTTCCTGCGAAATGGGCGCAGCACGTTTATTCCCGGTGTGGCGGTTCCTGTGTCGTTGATCGGAACGTTTGGCGTAATGTACCTGGCGGGTTTCACGCTGGACAACCTTTCCCTAATGGCTTTAACCATCTCCACCGGATTCGTGGTGGATGACGCCATCGTGGTGATCGAAAACATCACGCGGTACCTGGAACAGGGAATTCCACCGTTCCGCGCGGCCCTGAAGGGCGCCGGAGAAATCAGTTTCACAGTGCTGACCATCAGCATCTCCCTGATCGCCGTCTTTATCCCGCTCTTGTTGATGGGTGGCCTTGTCGGCCGGCTCTTCCGCGAATTCTCGATCACCCTGTCTGTGGCCATTGCAATGTCCATGGTGGTCTCGCTCACTGCCACACCGATGATGTGCGCGCATCTTCTCAAAGAGCAAAAAGAGCATGGCTGGCTGTATCGCGCCACCGAGCGCGTCTTTACAGGGATGGTGAATGCCTATGGCCGCACTTTGACGGCGGCGCTGCGTTGGGCGCCGGTCACGCTGCTGATTCTCATCGGCGCTATCGTGCTTAATGTTTATCTGTTCATTCATGTGCCGAAGGGCTTCTTCCCGCAACAGGACACCGGCCGCTTGAGCATGAGTATTCAGGCCGATCAGGACACCTCCTTCCAGGCGATGGATGGAATTTTGAAGCAAACTGTGGGGATTATTCTGAGCGATCCCGCCGTGGCCTCCATTCAAACCTACACCGGCGGCGGCGTTACCAGCCAGGCGCGCGGCTTCGCGGTCCTCAAGCCGCTCGCGGAGAGAAAGATCAGCGCCGATCAAGTGATCGACCGCCTGCGGCCCCGCCTCAATCGCGTCCGGGGAGCTTATCTTTACATGCAAAACACCCAGGATGTGCGGGTCGGCGGCCGCCAGTCCAACGCGCAGTATCAATACACCATGCGCAGCGACAATTTGGCCGATCTCAACGATTTCGCCCCCAAGATGCTGGACGCAGTGAAGAAAATTCCCATCATTGCGGACGTGAGCAGCGATCAGTTGAACCGTGGGCTGGAGTCGTACGTAGACTATGACCGGGCCACCGCCGCGCGTTTCGGAATCTCGTCGCAGTTGATCGACAATGTGCTGTACGATGCCTTTGGCCAGCGCCAGGTCTCCACCATGTATAGGACGCTGAACCAGTATCACGTGGTGATGGAAGTCGCTCCTCAATACTGGCAGAACCCGCTGTCTCTCCGCAATATCTGGGTGGCGGCGCCTGGTGGCCAGGAAGTGCCTTTAAACGCCTTCGCGCACTGGGCTAATGACACAGCGCCCATTGCCATCCCCCATCAGGGCCTGTTCCCTGCTTACACGATTTCTTTCAATCTGCTTGCCGGCGTTGCGTTGGGCGATGCCGTGGATGCCATTGACAAAGTGGCTGTGCAGGTCGGACAGCCAGCCAGCATTCAAAGCGGATTTGCCGGCACTGCACAAACCTATCAGGACTCTCTGCGCAACGAGCCCATTCTCATCGCTGCCGCACTCATCAGTGTTTACATCGTGCTGGGCATTCTCTATGAAAGCTACATTCATCCGATCACCATTCTCACGACGCTGCCTTCGGCGGGCGTAGGCGCGCAATTGGCTCTGCTGCTTACCAATACGGACTTGAGCCTCATCGCCGTGATCGGGATGATCCTGCTGATCGGCATTGTGAAGAAGAATGCCATCATGATGATCGATTTTGCTCTCGCAGCCGAACGGGTGGAAGGCAAGAATTCGCGCGATTCCATCTTCGAGGCCTGTCTGCTGCGGTTCCGCCCCATCATGATGACCACCATGGCGGCCCTGCTGGGCGCTGTGCCCCTGGCACTGGGTACCGGAATTGGCTCCGAACTGCGCCGTCCGCTGGGCATCACCATCATCGGCGGCCTGCTGGTGAGCCAGGCGCTGACTTTGTATACCACCCCGGTGGTTTACCTCTACTTCGACCGCCTGCAGCATTGGATTCGGTCGCGCCGCCGCGCCGGTGAGATGGCTCTCTCGGGCGCATACGACTAATGCATCATGAAATATCGGACTAACAGCCTTTCAGTGGGGTCAGGGCTTCTGCCCTGCCGCCGGGCTTCTGCCCGGCGCTCGGCGTGCGTTACGAACCGGCCTGTGTCTCAAAGTTGCCGCAACTTCGCCCGCCGCGCTGTCGCCCTCTCGATCGCCTCGGCCACTATGCTGATCCTGACTGGTTGCGTGGTAGGGCCGAAATACGAGCGCCCCTCCGCCCCGGTGCCCGAGGCTTTTAAGGAGCCACCGCCCGCAGGTTGGAAGGTGGCTCAGCCCAACGAAGGCCAGATTCGCGGGAAATGGTGGGAGGTCTTCAACGACCCGGATCTGAATGCGCTCGAAGAGCAGGTAAGCATTTCCAATCAGAATGTGCTCGCGGCGGAACAGCAGTACCGCGAAGCCAAGGACCTCATCCGTATCGCCCGCGCCAATTTGTACCCAACCGCCACGGCCGGCGCGAGTACCACCATGTCTCACCAGCCGCTGCTTGTGGGTGGGCAGGCCGAAACGGGCAGCCGCATTACCAGCTACGAGACGATTGGCGACCTCTCCTGGACCGCGGACATCTGGGGCAGCATCCGCCGCGGGATACGCCAGGACGTCGCCCTGGCGCAGGCGAGCGAAGCGCAGCTCGAAAACGCCAGGCTCTCCTATCAGACCGCATTGGCCAGCGACTATTACGCGCTGCACGGGATCGATGGCGATATCGATCTTCTGAAGCGCACTGCCGAACAATATCAGGATTACCTGACCCTGACCACGAACCGCATGCGCTCCGGCGTGGCCTCGGGCTCCGATGTGGCGCAGGCCGAAACGCAGCTTGAGACCGCCAAAGTGGCTTTGGTGGATGAAGGTGTAGCCCGCACCCAGACCGAGCACGCCATTGCCGTTTTAATTGGCAAGCCCCCAGCCGAGTTCTCCATTCCAGCTAAGGTCTTGCACGGAGCGCCGCCCGAAATTCCCTATGGAATGCCCTCCGCGCTGCTCGAACGCCGTCCCGATGTTGCCGCCAATGAACGCCAGATGGCCGCCGCCCTGGAACAGGTGGGAATCACCCAGGCATCTTTCTACCCGAACCTTACTCTAAGCGCGAGCGGTGGCTTCGAGCCTTTGATTACCAATCCGCTCTCGTGGGCGACCCGCTTATTCTCCCTGGGGGCCAGCTTAACGGAAACCGTCTACGATGCCGGTAAGCGCCGGGCCACCGTGGACCAAGCCAAAGCTGCCTACGAAGCTACCGTCGCCAACTACCGCCAGACGGTGCTCAGCGCTTTCCAATCGGTGGAGGACAACCTTTCCGCACTACGCGTTCTCGCGGACGAAGACCAGGAACAGGATCGGTACGTTACCGCCGCTGAAAAGGCGCTCAGCCTTACCACGCTGCAATACAAAGCGGGAACCGTGGATTACCTGACGGTCATCACTTCCCAAACTGCCGCCTTCACCGCAGAAAAAGGGGCGGTGGATCTTCTCACCCGCCGCATGCAATCCGCCGTATTGCTGATTCAGGCCCTCGGCGGTGGTTGGGATGCCTCGCAGTTGCCGAAACCGGAAACGCTGCGGGCCAGCAGCTAGCTTCTGTCCAGGGCAAACATCCGAATTGAAGGCGAAACCGCGAGCGTTGTGCTCGGGACAGGCGGCGCCGGCATACCTGACGATAGCTGCTGTACGCCGACGGCAGCCTGGTCGATCGGGAGCGTCCAGCGCAGGCCGGGGAATCGCTGCGTTTATTGGCGGCCGGCCTGGGGTGCTTTACCCGCAGCCTCCGACTGGACTCCGCGGACCGGCACCGCCGGTTTCGCAGCCGATCTATAAGCTGATCTTGGGGATCAACAATCGCGCCGTGCCGGAGTTCGCTGCCGAATACGCGCCCGGACTGGTGGGGGTCGAGCAAATCACGTTCACCGTGCCATCCGACGCGCCGGCCGGCAAAGACATTCCCTTAGTGCTGGGAATGGAAATCGGCCCGAAAACCATTTACTCCAACCGGGCAAGCTTTCCGGTGGCGCGGCTGGAATCACGCGCGAGCAGGAAGAACCTGCCAGTAGCCAATGGGACCAGCCGATGACTGGCCTGTGAGACCGGCTCGACCGCGCTTCGCAATTCGCCCGGCAGGTAGAAATCCGTACGCGGATGGGCGGCAACGAGACCGGCCACTTCTGCTGCGGAATCGGCCACGATCGTCGTGGCCACCGGCTCAGTCGAATTTAATCCCCAGGCGCGCAGCCGGCGGCGGAATTCCGGCAACAACTTTTCGATTTCATTGAATTGCGCGGCGCGGACGGTGATCCCCAAATATCCGTAGTGCGGGGCGTAGCGCAGGACCACACCGCGGGTATCTATAAAACAATAACGAATGCTCGGCAGGGGCAACACCGTGGCGGAGAACTCGTCATCGGTGTTAACGGCAATCAGCTCATTTGAGCGGGAAAGGCCACTGTAATACTGCAAGGCCTCGGCGGCGGGAAGCGGCGGCGCCGGGCGCCCATAGGTGAGGGCCCAGGCCGGCCCGGTGAACACGACCTTTGCACAGTATATAGCGGCGAGAGCCGCAGCCATGGCCTGTGGCCGCCTGCCGTGTGACAACGAACCATAACCGGTTGCCGCCAACGCCAGGGGTGGAATCAATTGCATCATGTAGGGCAGGTTTCGATAATGAAACGTCACCAGAGAGGCTGTCGCGACGAGCATCCAGCCGAGCAGTAGAGCGGCCTCCTCTTTACGCCGGAGCGCCGCGCGCACAACTGGAGGCAGCGCCAGCAGCACCAGGAGGCACAGGACGGGATCGGTCAATAGAAGGCGCTTGCCATAAAACCGCAGTGGACCTTCAACGGAAGTGCCCGGCGGATGGAAGCCAAAGCCCAGGAGCTGGATCTTCACGTAGTCGGTCCAAAACCAGCGGCCATGGGCCAGCAATTGATACAGGTGCCACGGCGCGGCCAGGAGTACGCCCAGCACGGCTGCTTTCCAGAGCGAGAAGGCTGGCCGGCGGCGGGTCAAGAGGTGAAACACGGCAACGGTAGCCAGTGGCAGCAGGCCGGCGACGTTTTTGGCCATGATGCCCGTAGCAAGAACGGCAGCGAATATCAGCATGCTGCGGGTGCGGGAGAGCGCAGGATCGCGCAGGAATATGAGTAGAGCCGCGATAATGGACATGTCCAGGAGCATGTCCGTATTGGCAATTCGCGAATAGGTGTGCCACGTGGGATCGGCGATGAGCAGCAGGGCGCAGGCCACGCCGTTCCAGAGCGAGTGTGCCTCCTGCGCCCAAAAGAACAGGAGCAAGGTAGCTGCGGCCGCTGCCAGCAAGACCGGCAAACGCAGGGCAAATCGCGAAAAACCGCAGAGCTTCAGCGACACTGCCGAAATCCACACCAGCAAGGGCGGGCGGTTCATCACGTAGCGGCCCATGAACTTGGGGGTCATCCAGCCGCCATGGCTAGCCATGCGAAGGGCGCTGTTGGCATACACTGCCTCGTCCTGAGCCCGCATGGCATCGACGGGATCGGCGAAAGCCTCCGCGACCCAGGAGCGCTCTAGGCCAAAGCCGAGCAGCGCCGCAAAAACTGCGAACAGCGCGAGGCCGCCTAGAGTGCACCCAGCCATGCGGTGGGCCGATGTGGCGGATTCTGTTCGCTTCACCATCCTAGTACGGCAGCCGCATCAAGGATTCTATCCCAACAGCCGTGGTTCGTCCTCTTCGCGCCCGGCACGCGGCGCGACCGATGATCGGACTATTTCATGCGGCTTCGGGCAGGCATTGCCGACGATCAGTGCTTTCGGCCGAGATACCCGTCGCGGAGGCTTCTGTCCGGCTACAGCCGCACTTCAATTTCGCGCTCGCCGCACGCCGTGGCCCGCAGGCGAATCTCGCTGTGTTCGGGGGGCAGGATCTGCGGGAAGCGTTCGCCCCACTCCACCAGCACGATGGCTTCGCGGTCAAACAGGTCTTCCAGGCCCAAAGTCGCAAGCTCGCTTGCCTCTTCCAGCCGGTAGAGATCCGCATGAAACACGCGTCCCTCATCTCCATATTCGTGAATCAGGGTAAACGTGGGGCTGGAGACCTCCTCGGGAGAAGCCGCGCCGAGTCCTTTGACAATGCCCTTGGCGAGCGTGGTTTTCCCCGCGCCTAACGGGCCAATGAGTAACACGACTCGCTTGGCGGGAAGCTCGCGCGCGATCCGCTGGCCGAGCGCGATGGTCTCTTCTTCAGAGGCCGTGCGGTAGACCGTCACAGGGGGCATGGTCAACGGCAGCGCGCTCGATCGCGCGGGGAAGATAACGCAGGATATCGGTAGCAATGAACGGCTGTTCGCCTAACTCGCGTGCGCCAATCTCACCGGCCAGTCCACCGAGATAGACGGCCGCGGCCACTGCTTTGTAGGGCCGGCCGGGAAACTGCGCGAGGAATCCCGCAATGAGGCCGGTCAAAACGTCGCCCGTGCCGCCCGTGCCGAGCGCCGGGGTACCCGTGGGATTCACCCAGACCGCGCCGTCAGGAAAACCGATGGCCGTGCGCTGGCCTTTGAGCACCAGCACGACCCCATGCTCCATGGCGTACTCGCGTGCGGCGCCCACGCGGTCCTTCTGCACTTCCGCGATGCTCTTTCCGGTCAAGCGGGACATTTCGCCGGGATGCGGCGTGAGCACCCGCAGTTTGCCCTCGCCCTGAATGCCGGAATGGAGCGCATCGGCATCGATGACCATGGGTTGCTCGAGAGCGGCTGCGGCCCGCGCCACCAGCGCTGCGGCGTCGGGGTCGCGGCCCATGCCCGGTCCCATGGCGATTACTGTCATGCCGCGCGTGAGCTGGTCGAGCGGTACGCCGCGCGCAATGCCGCCGGAATCGTTCTCGGCGAGCGGCTCCGTCATCAGCTCTGGTGCGTGCGCCGCGATTACCGGAATCGCGCTGGCGGCAGAAGCTACCGTGACCAGGCCCGCACCGGCGCGCAAGCTGGAAATGCCGCTCATGGCCGGAGCGCCCGTTTTCCCCCGCGAGCCACCGATTACCAGAACATGGCCGAAAGTTCCTTTATGGCCCCAGCGCGGCCGCGGCCCGAGCAATTCGCGAAACATCGAAGGTTCGATCACCGAAAGAAAAATCGAGTCATCGTCTTCGTAATACGCGGCGGGGCTGCCGATGGCCGCCACGATCAACTCGCCCACGTGATCGCAATTCGGCGGTAATACCTGGCCCACCTTGGGAGCCGTGAAGGTGACTGTGTAGTCCGCGCGCGCAAACTCCCCCACCGGGTCGCCGGAATCGCTGGGCATGCCGGAAGGAATATCTACAGCGGCCACTTTGGCGAGCGGAAATCCCGAGTTAATTTCCCGAATGCCTTCGAGCGAAGGCCCGGCCGCGGGGCCGCTGATGCCCGTTCCGAGCAGGGCATCGATTACCAGGGTGGCGTGGCGCGCGCGCGGAGGAATTTCGTGCGCAACCGGGCAGCCGCATGCGCGCAACATTTGATAATTGGCCGCGGCATCGCCTTTCAGAGCTTCCGGCGCCCCGCCCAACAGCACCACATCGAGCGACGCCGGATGAATGCGCGTAGCAAGCTGCCGCGCGGCCACCATGCCGTCGCCGCCGTTGTTGCCCTTCCCACAGAGAACTACGATTCGCTGGCTACTCAGCGGGGCAAAGCGCTTTTCCAGGAATTCCACCACCCGGTGCCCGGCGTTTTCCATGAGCACGATTCCCGGGATGCCGGCTTCGATCGTCCGCCGGTCAACCTCGCGCATCTGGACGGCGGTGAGGGCCTTCATACGCGCCGGGCTTTCATATACGGCGAGCTATCAGCATGGTCATATCGTCCTGCAGTTCCGAAGAGCCAGTCCATTGGACGACCGCCTCCATCGCGCGGTTAATGATTTCGGCGGAATCTTCCCGCGCGTGCCGCAACAAAAGGTCCTGCAGACGCTGCTCGCCGAACATTTCGCCATAAACATTTTCTGGCTCGACCATGCCATCCGTATAGGCCACCAGTATATCGCCTGGTTCGAGTATGATCCGTTGCTCTTCGTACCGCGCAAAGGGAAAGGCGCCTACCACCGTGCCCGTGGTATCGAGCGGTTCGATGGTTTCATTGCGAACCACCAGCGGCGGCAGATGGCCCGCATTCGTATAAGAGACGGCGTGCTCCACATCGTCATACAGGGCGAAATAGAAGGTGGCGTATTTTTCCGGAGCCGTGTTCGCATAGAGCTGGCGATTGAGCGCAGCCACCAGAGAGGCCGCAGACAAGTGGTCCGGCCGGTTGCCGTTGGTGGCTGTCAACTGGGTGCGCATGTTCGATTGAATGGCGGCCATGAGCAGTGCGGCGGAGATTCCTTTGCCCGCTACGTCGCCAATGGCGAACGCTACGGCCCGCTCGGAAATCGATAGGAAATCGTAATAGTCGCCCGATACCGAGCGCGCCGGCTGGCACACACCAGCCAGAGTGAGGCCGCGTAGCGAGGGCGCTGCTTTCGGAAACAATTGCGCCTGCACCTCGCGCGCAATCGCCAGTTCCGATTGCAATCGCTCGTTTTCCTTGGCGACAGCGATCAGCCGTCCCAAGTTGTGGGTCATCGTGTTGAACGAAGCGCCCAGTTCCGCCAACTGGTCGTTACCGCGCACCGGAATGCGATACGAGAAATCCCCTTCCTTCACCCGCAGCGTGCCCTGGTAGAGCTCGTTGACGGCGCTGGTCATCGTGCGGCTGAGGCGAACCCCGAAGAATAGCGAAGCCAACTCGACCAGCAGAAACAGAATCGCAACGATGACAAAAATCTCCGTGAGGGCCTGCGCCCACTGCAGTTTCTGTCCGAATATTTTGCCCAGCACAGCCGAGAATCGCGTATCGACGAGCAGATAACCGGAGGGGCTTTCATGCGGCGAATCCCAGGATTCGAGCGGCACCGGGTAGAGAAACGAAATCTCCATATCCAAAGGATTCTGTTTTGGGGGAAGAACAGTCGCCGTGGTGTGCATGGTGTAAGGGACCAGGTCGACATCGCCCAGACCCGGGATCAATCGCGTCAAAAGATCGTGCGTCAGTGGAGCCAGTAGAGTAATTTCATTCTGGTTGAAGCGCTCGTGAACCCAAGCGTAGACGTGATTGTCTTTGACGATCAATCCGCTGTCCTGAGGCCACTCGCCGGGGGGCGGCTGGAGCGTGGAATCGGGAGGATAACGGGCCTCGGTTTCCCCGCGGATTAGCAGATCGAAGCTGGGGAAACGAGTGCGAATGAAAGGCGCCATGCGTGCGGCAAATTGTTTGGGGTCGCCGCCGGGAAGCCGCAAGCCCTGCACCGATCCTGTCAGAAAGGTCACCCGCCGCGACAGTTCGTTGTCCACCATATACACCGCCATTTGGCCCATGACGGCGTACGCGGCGATTCCCGCCAGGGTAAGAATGAGAACGACCGGGACGACGGCGATCAACAGGTAAGCAGCGATGAGGCGGTTGCGCAACCGCCAGATGGCCTTCCCAAGCGAGCGCCGCAGCAGGCGGATGAGGGCGATCAACGCCGCGAACAACGCTGCGACCGCGGCCAGCGAAGCCAAGCCGGGCGCAGCGCCGGTGAAAAATAGGGTGGCGTAAACGGCTGCGAGGATCAGAAAGGCGATCCCCGGTCCGCCCAGGCGCGACCCAAGAGCGCCTCGCCACTGCCCCAGTTCCCGCATAGCTACAGGCTAACGTACCCTGGGGAAAAGAATGAGCCGGCTGGTGCGGTACCATCGAGGCATGACAGGACTGCTCGAGGAAGCCTTGCGCCGTGTGAACGGCCTCCCGCCGGATGAGCAGGATGCCATCGCCGCGCAGATCATCGAAACGCTCGACGATGAGGATGCGTGGGATCGCAGTTTCCGCGAGAATCCTCACCTCTTGCGTTCCTTAGGCCGGGAAGCATTGGACGAGCACCGCCGCGGTGAGACACGAGCCCTTGATGAGTTGCTTGGATGAAGTCGTTCACTTCGCGGCGGTTCCGCGAGATGTACGATAGCCTTCCAGAGGACGTCAAACTACGGGCCAAGCGTGCGTACCAGCTATTTCGGAGCAATCCTGCCCACCCTAGTCTCAACTTCAAGAAACTTGACGAGCAGGACAATATTTATTCTGTACGCGTAGGACTCGGTTACCGCGCGCTCGGCCAGAAAGATGGCGAAGATCTTGTTTGGTTCTGGATCGGCCCCCACGCGAAATACGACAAGTTAGTCTGATCGGACCGGGTTCCTTGCTCCATCCCCAATGCCCAGAGGCGAGCAGAAGGGCGGCAAGCGCAAGCAGGAGGCGTGCCAGGCGTTTCGGACCATCGCTTGGCCGGCGAAAAGCGCGTAGCCTGCATACGGCCGCGCAGCTCAGTGGTTCACCGGGAAAGGAGCCAACGCGGGCTTGGCTCCCGCGGGCAGCGAGGTGCGCGCGGTGTTCATCACCATCGACAGAAACGTGTAATAGCCTTCGAGGCTCGCCGCTTCCACCACTCCCGGTTCGCCGAACTTAGCCAGGGCGCGGGCGTACGTCGGGTCGCTCACGCTCTGGTTGTGCAGCAGTTCCGTGCAGAAGTCGTAGAGGATTTCTTCATCCTCCGCCATGTGTTCGGGACGCCGCCCCTGGGCAATCGCGGAAACGATCGCAGGGCTGAGCTTCTCCTGCGCCGCCAGCGTGCTGTGGGCGTTCCACTCATAGTTGTTGGTCCAATTGCGCGCCGCGATCAAAATGGCCATCTCCGTGAGCTTGCGGCTCAGAGCGCTGTTATTCAGGTTGTGCAGCCGGATCTGTAAGGCCGGAATGACATAATCCGGATCGCGCAACAGCACGGCAAATGGCCCTCCGGTCAGATCGGTTTTGCGGATTTGTTTGTACTCGGCGACAGTCTTCTTTTGTGCTGCGGTCATCTTTTCCGGGGCAATCGGCGGCAGGCGATTCTGTGCTCTGGCGTTTACCGTGGGCAGCAATGCCAGGGCGAAAATGGTGGCAAGATGGTGTCTCTTCATTTCACCCTTTTATAGACTGTGTGCAATGCGGAGTCAAACCCCGCATTCCTGATGCGGCGCTTGCACCGCTGGTGCCGCGAACGCAGCCGCCAGAACGCAGATGAACAACAGGGAAATCAGTGGTAATCTACGTTTATCCGGAATTAGGAACGGTTTCCGTATTTTCGTAGGAGTAAACAATGACCAGCGCAACCACCTTCATTAACACGAACGAACTGCCTCGCGTCCAAGGCCCGCAAGGCGAATTTACGGAGATTCTCAATGGGGAGTTAGTGGGCGCCAAGAACGTATTGGGCACTCTGCGGTGGCTCGCTTCCGGTGAAACCTTCGCGGCGGAGAATTTGGATAAGCACCAGCTTATTTATCTGATGGAGGGACGCGGCACCATCCGCCTGGATAACCGGGATTACCAGGTCACGCGCGGCGCCGGCGTATATCTCGGGCCTTCGGAAACGGCCACCTTGCGCGCGGCTGATAATGCATCCATGAAGCTGTTTCACCTGGTGGTGCCTCGCATTCCGAAACAGGAGTGACATATGGCCTTGTTTGGGCCGGCAGTAATCTGCTCGTTTCTCTTAGCCGCCGCTGCAAGCGCTTCGAACATATTGGCACAGTTTCCGAACACGGGCATCAACGCCGTCCAGATCGATTCTGCCGGCAATATCTATGCCGCCGGTTTTCAGGGAACCGTTGGCGTGTCCAACACCTACGACGCATTTGTCTCGAAACTCAGTCCGGATGGCTCACAGGTTCTCTACACCACTACCTTTGCCGGGAGCAAATCGGATATCGCGGTGGCTTTGGCAATCGATTCCACGGGCGCGGCCTATATTCTCGGTGAGACACAGTCACCGGACTTTCCAGTTACGGCCGGCGCGCTGCAGACGACTCTGCTTGCGCCTAATACTCAGGGCTTCGTGGCTAAGGTCGGTCCAAACGGAAACGTGGTTTATGCCACATTCATCGGCGGCAGCTCGGATATAACACCCAGCGCCGGAGGCCTGCTGGTGGATCCCGCCGGCGACGTATTTGCTTCTGGTGAGTCAACCGGGGGCGCCTTTCCAACTACCGCCGGAGTGCCACTCACCGATACAGACGCTGGAGCCTATTTCCTGCTGAAGCTCGACCCAACTGGAAGCACGCTGCTCGCATCGATGCGAGGGATGGGAGGACTGATCGCATCCGATGCCAGTGGCAGCGTCTATATAGCGGGCGTGCAGTTTTCCGATCCCACGATGATACCGGTCACTCCCGGAGCTTATCAGTCGAGTTACCAGCTTAATTCCTGCTCCGGCGATGACCAACTGGCGTTCCCCTGCCTGTATCAGTATGTGGCGAAGCTTGACTCCAATCTTTCGCAAATCTTTTACGCTACTTATCTCACTGGATCCTACGGCGCGTTCCCCTCCGCAATCTCGGTTGATGCGGAAGGTGATGTGTGGATTGCGGGAACTACTAACTCACCGGACTATCCGGTTACCGGCCAGTTTCAGCCCTTTTACCTCGCCAGCGCTCCACCGGGGCCTCAGGGCTTTATGGGCACCGTCTACCCGCCGCCGGCCAGCGGATATATCACGGAAGTGACGCCTACCGGATCAGCTCTATTCTATTCGACCTACTTTAGTGGAAGCGTGACGGATACCATTACTTTTGCGGCAGTCACCACTAGCGGGATCTATTTTGCCGGGCAGGCGGGTTCTCCCGACTTGCCTGGTCTCGAAGGAGTGCCTCTGGCGTGCATGCCAGAGAGCTACGCTACAGTAATTACCCCGGACGGATTAACCCTCACCGCGACGCGCAGCGTGCCCGGCAACGTGCTGGCATACAATCCGATTACCAACATGTTTCTTTCCTGGACCGGTACCGCTCTGGTCAGTTCCGATCCACTGGCCCCGCAGACGCCGATCGCATGCATTCTGGATGCGGCCGATCTGCTTCCTGTAAGCTCCATTGCGCCCGGCGAATTGTTGTCCATCTTCGGCGCGAACTTTGATAACGGAACATCCGCCGCTGGTTCGGCGCCGTTTCCGCCCGCACTCGGCGATGTCACTGTTACATTAAATGGCCTCTCCGCCCCTTTGCTATATGTATCGCCGCAGCAAATCAACTTGCAGGCGCCTTTCGAAATCGCGGGCAGCCAGCAGGCCGTTCTCAATCTAAGCACATCTCAGACGAATATATCGGACTCACGAACTTTGGGCGTGACTGCGAGCAATCCAGTAGCATTTCTCGACACCGTGACACCCCGGGTGTCTGAAGATTGGTTCCACTGCCCCTTGAATGGCGCAGTGTACGGGGGCGGACCGCTCCCGCTCGCTTACAACAGCGACGGTTCCCAGAATACCTGTTTGAATCCGGCGGCTGCCGGCTCGGTGGTCCGTATCCTTTTGCAGGGTCTGGGAGTGACCAGCCCCCCACAACTCACTGGCTTGGTCAACTCGAACGCCTACGTGTCTTTAAACCTGCCTGTCACTTTCAATTCGGGCAATTCGGGTTCGGAGACTGGAACGATTGTCGACGCAGTCGCGCTGTCCGGCGCAGCGGCCGGCGTGTGGGCGGTGGATCTCACTCTGCCCGCGGCAGACCTCGGCGCGAACCCAATCTCGCTTTCCGTGAATTCCGTTCCCGTTCGCGACGGCATTCTTACTATTTGGACGCACTGACCGGTAGAAACCGCGCCGTCTTGATGTAATCCAGCTTGGGGAAGCGCTGCACTAAGTACTCGTTGGCTTCTTCTTCTACCCGGCCCGGATCAATGTCCTTTCCGACTGGCCGCATCTCGCCATAGCCGGAATAAAAACGATCGACAGCATCCATGCCTTCGACCACTCTGGCAAACGGCACGAAGCCTTGCTGGTCCAACGTACGGTTGTCCGCCAAGTTGATAAAGATCTCAGTGGCCCGCGTGTTCTTGCCGGATTGCGCAAAGGCCAGGGTTCCGCGCAGGTTTTGCTGCTGCGGAGGATCGTCCAGAATGAACCGCTGGCGCCACACCTCGTGCACGTTGAAATCGCGATGCACACCGAACTGCACGATGAACCCCGGCACCACGCGAAAGAAGCGGCCCTGATCGAAGTAGCGGTTACGCACCAACTCATGGAAGCGGTCCACCCCGCGCGGCGCCCAGGAGCGAATGGCTTCCACGATGACGTCGCCTTGCGAAGTGTCGAACCGCACGCGAAAAACGTCCGGCACAACGATCTTCGGCGCAGACTTCCGGCAAGAGGGCAGCAGAAAAGCAGCCGCCAAAATGACGACAAGGGTTCCGCGGGAATGAGCCACATGCCAGGATAACAGGCGCCACACGCCCTCGCTATCATAGTGGTGGCATGAGCGAGACTACGCAACTTCGCAAACTGACGGCTCACGTAAAAGCGGCGGGTTGAGCGTCTAAACTCAGTCCAAAGGTGTTGGACAAAGTTCTGGCGTCCCTGCCCCGCTGGGCCAACGAAAACGTGCTGGTTGGGTTTGACACTGCCGACGATGCCGGCGTGTACAAGCTGACGCCGGAGCTCGCCCTTGTGCAGACCGTAGATTTTTTCACGCCTATCGTGGACGATCCTTACACTTTCGGCGCCATCGCCGCGGCCAATTCGCTCAGCGATGTGTACGCCATGGGCGGGCAGCCACTCTCGGCGCTTGCTATCTTGGCTTATCCGGCCAAAGGCGATCTGGACGATCTCCAGCAGATTCTCAAAGGCGGCTCGGAAAAAATGCGCGAGGCCGGCTGCTCCGTGCTTGGCGGACACAGCGTGGCCGATGACGAAATCAAGTTCGGATATGCCGTAACCGGGCGCGTGCATCCCGCTCGTTTCAAAACTAACGCTGCCGCGCAGCCGGGGGACGCCATTGTATTCACTAAGCCCATCGGCACGGGCGTCATCAGCACCGCGCTGAAGCGGGGCATCGCGGGCGATGCTGATGTTGCAGAGGCAACTCGCTCCATGCTCACGCTCAATCGCCTCGCCGCGGAGCAGATGCTGCGCTTTGAAGTCCACGGCTGCACCGATGTCACTGGATTCGGTCTGATCGGCCATGCACGGGAAATGGCCCTGGCGAGCAACGTCACTATCGAAATCGCGGCCGATCAGGTTCGCCTGCTCCCCGGAGCGCTGGAGTACGCGGCGCAGGGCGCCTTACCCGGAGGACTTAAAAACAATCGCGATTTCGCCTCGTGCGATGTGGAAGCGGCGTCTCCGCTATCCGGCCCGATGGAAGATCTGCTATACGATCCGCAAACCTCCGGCGGATTACTGATCACTCTTCCCGAAGCCGATGCCGCCGCACTCACGCAATCGTTCGAAGCGGCATACCGGATGGGCCGCGTTGTCCCGCGCGGCGCCAAACCCATCCGTCTCATCAGCACTGCCGGATGACGACGCACCGGCAGGCGGCCGTCCGCATCGGCACTTCCGGCTGGCATTATCCGCACTGGCGAGGCCCGTTTTATCCAGAGAATTTTTCAGCATCGAAGATGCTCGATTTCTACGCGCGGCAATTTGATACCGTCGAGCTGAACAACACCTTCTATCGCCTGCCACCGGAAACAGCTCTCGACGACTGGCGTGGACGGACGCCGGCAGGCTTCCTGTTTGCCGCCAAGGGCAGCCGCTTCCTCACGCACATGAAGAAGCTGAAGGAACCCGAGCCAGGTATCGCAAAGTACTTTGAGCGAGTGGAACGGCTAGGGCCGAAGCTCGGTCCCGTCTTGTTTCAACTGCCGCCCCATTGGGGTGTGAACAGCGAACGCCTGGAGGCCTTTCTCGCGGCGCTGCCCCGCGGCCATCGTTACGCATTCGAACTGCGCGATCCCTCCTGGCATGTGCCGGAGGTGTACCGGATTCTCCGCCGTCATCGGGCCGCCTTCTGCATTTTTGAGATTGCCGGCTTCCAATCGGGAATCGAAATTACGGCCGATTTCACCTATGTGCGGCTGCACGGTCCCGGCGGCGCTTACCAGGGAAGCTACCCGGGCGGCAAGTTGGAGGAGTGGGCCGAGCGCATCCGCCAATGGCGGAAGGAATTGCAATCCGTCTATGTCTATTTCGATAACGACCAGGCGGCTTATGCTGTCGCGAACGCCCTGGCGCTGAAGCGGCTTATCGAATAGCGAAACACTATTTCCTTCGCGGTACACTGATCTTCAAAATATGAGAATCCTTCGTATAGGTTCCTCCTAACTCAGCTCTCCATGAGATTCTTTTTGGGGTTGGACGGAGGGCAGTCGAGCACCTCCGTGGTGATCGGCGATGAAACCGGGCGCATCATCGGCGCAGGCCGCGGAGGTCCCTGCAACCACGCAGCCGCGGAAGAAGGCCGCGAGCGCTTACGGCGGGCGGTTACCGTAAGCGTAACGGCGGCGCGCGTAGCCGCGGGACTGGATGCGGAGGTGCGGTTCGCCGCCGCATGCTGCGGCATGAGCGGGGGTCCCGAAGATAAACGCGCCCTACTCGAAGCCATGCTGCCGGCTGATCGGCTGGAGGTGACCACTGACGCTGCCATTGCGCTGGCGGGGGCGACGCTCTCCGGACGCGGAATTATTGTCATCGCCGGCACAGGCTCGATGGCATTTGGACGAAACGAAAGCGGTTTATCGGCGCGCGCTGGAGGTTGGGGATATGTGTTGGGCGATGAAGGCAGCGCATTCGATATCGCCCGCCAAGCCTTGCGCGCGGCTCTGCGAATGGAGGAAGGCTGGGGCGCGGCTACGAGCCTTCGCGGCAAGTTGCTCGAAGCCGCCGGCGCGGCCAGTGCCAATCAACTGATGCATCGCTTCTATGAGCCGGCCTGGCCGCGTGATCGCATCGCATCACTGGCGCCTTTGGTGGCAGCAGCGGCGGCTGCGGGCGATCCGGCCGCGCAAGAAATCCTCGCGAACGCAGGCCAGCAACTGGCGGCGTTGGCTTCGGCTGTGCGCGGGCAATTGTGGAGTCCCGAAGAGGCCGTCGAGATCGCCTATAGCGGTGGTGTTTTTCAGAGTGAGGTCATCAGCCGGCGGTTTTGCGAACTGGTAGAACGGGAGCCGCGTTCCACCGCCGGCCCGGCCAAACGGACGCCCGCGGAGGGAGCTTTAGCCGAGGCGTATCGAAGCGCCGGCTTGCGGGCTATTTGGCAGGAAAGAACGCAGCAATCCGATCGTTCAGAGTGAACTCCATGCCCAAATCGGGGTACTCGCGCAGCACGTTTTCGCGCATCTCGGCAGCGCTTTTCGAGCGGGCCACGTTGGCATCCCAATCGGCCATATATTTCTTCATGAATTCGATGGCCGACAAATCGTGCCGGGCTCCCGGCCCCTCATGCCCGGGAATCAGAATGGCGGGTTTTAATGCGGCAATCTGGTCCAGAGTTTTCATCCAATCTTCCCTGTCCTTACCTTTCGGCACTCCGAAGTAGACGCGGTCAAATACGGTATCGCCGGCCACCACGGCCTTTAGCGATGGGATATAGATAAAGCTGTTTCCAGGCCCATCGCCGCGCACGCCACCGGTGATGGGAAAATCCTCGCCTTCGAGGGTGAGCGTGGGGGCCGCGAGCTCTTCAGGAACCACAGGATCGGGACCGGGAATGTTGTTGCCATAAGTCGCCAGCCAGAATTTCTGCCGTGCGGGCCAAGCCGTTTTCGCCGCATTGGCGGTGGCAGGGAGCGCCACAATTTTCGCCGCGGGGAACGCCTGATGGAGCACTGCCAGCCCGAACATGTGGTCGGGGTGTGGGTGCGTCACGTAAATCAAGCTGAGATTCTTTTTGGATTCGAGGATCTCGGCGGCCAGACGGTGGGCTTCGCTCAGAGTAAACTGCGGATCTATGACCAGCATGTCCCGTTGGCCGGAGATCATGGTGGAGTTGACGTCATAGCCAACCGCACCCCGGCCGGTAAACACTTTCAACTGAAGCTGCGCCTGCGCGCATGCGGCCGCGGCTAACGCCACGGCGGCCAGAACGGTTCTCGAAAGCATAAAGCGAATTATATCGTCACTTGCCGATGATTCGGGCAATCAGCTCTTGCGCCTGATGCTGAATCTGATGCACGTGCTCTTCGCCGGCAAAACTTTCGGCATAGATTTTGTACACATCCTCGGTGCCCGAGGGCCGCGCGGCGAACCAGCCGCGGGCGGTGATTACCTTGATACCGCCAAGCGGCGCGCCATTGGAAGGAGCTTTGGAAAGGACCGATGTCACCGGGTCGCCGGCCAGTTCACGCACCGAAACCTGTTCCGGCGTGAGGAATAGCAATTTGGCCTTCAGCTCCGGTGTGGCGGGCGCGTCGATCCGTTCGTAAACAGGCGCTCCGAACTGTTCTGTGAGTCCGGAGTAAATCTCTCCGGGGTCTTTGCCGGTGCGGGCCAGCATCTCGGCAGCGAGTAGTCCCATAATCAACCCGTCCTTATCGGTAGACCAGACACCGCCATCGCGAGTGAGGAATGAAGCGCCGGCGCTCTCCTCTCCTCCGAATCCAAGGGAGCCATCGAGCAGCCCTTCGACGAACCATTTGAAACCCACGGGCACTTCCACCAGAGGACGTTCGAGCATCACCGCGACACGATCAATGATGCTGCTCGACACCATGGTTTTGCCAACCCCCGCGGCCTTGCCTTCACCCGCGCTCCATTTGGGCCGGTTCGCGAACAGATAAGAAATCGCCGCGGCCAGGTAGTGATTGGGGTTGAGCAGACCCAAACTGCGCGTAACGATACCATGGCGATCGTGATCGGTATCGCAGGCAAAAGCCAGATCGAATTGATCCTTGAGGGCGATCAAGCTCGCCATGGCATACGGAGAGGAACAATCCATGCGGATCTTTCCATCCCAATCGACGGTCATGAAGCGAAAGGTTGGGTCGGCCCAATCGTGCTTCACGTCGAGCGAAAGCCCGTAGCGTTCGGCGATGCGGCCCCAATAGGCGATGCCCGCGCCGCCAAGCGGATCGGCGCACAGTTTCAGGCGCGCCCCGCGGACCGCTTCCATGTCCACGATAGTGGGCAGATCGGCAACATATTCGGAGATGTAGTCGTGGCGGCGTGCGCCGCCCAACGCCGCGCGAAACGGGCAGCGGCGAACTTCGCGCAAGCCACCCGCTAGGATGGCGTTGGCGCGATCCTCGATCCACTTGGTAACGTGCGTATCGGCCGGGCCTCCGCTGGGTGGATTGTATTTGAAGCCACCATCATCGGGCGGGTTATGCGACGGCGTGATCACGATGCCATCAGAAAGTCCATCGCGGCGGCTGCGGTTGTAGTTGAGAATGGCGTGTGACAGCGCCGGCGTGGGGGTATAGCCGAGATCCTGATCCACCAGCACTTCGGCGGAATTGGCCGCTAAGACCTCTAACGCGCTGGCAAATGCCGGTTCCGAAAGGGCGTGTGTGTCCTTGGCCAGAAACAACGGCCCCGGAGCACCGTTGCCGCGGCGGTACTCACAGATCGCTTGTGTAATGGCGAGGATATGAGCCTCATTGAACGAGCAATGGAACGAGGAGCCGCGATGGCCGGATGTGCCGAAGCTCACCCGTTGCGAGGCGGCCGAGACGTCGGGTTTCTCAGCGTAATAAGCCGTGATCAGCCGGGGTACGTCCACCAGCATGGAAAGCGGCGCGGGTTTCCCCGCGAGCGGATGAGGTGCCATGGATACCAAGGTACTACGAGATATAATGGCGCCAACACCACACTATCAAGGCAAGCCGATTCTCTATTGCGTGGGAAACTTCGCAATGGATTGGATCAGGATGCGGCCGAACAAGGAAGGACTCGCGATCCGGGTGGTAGTTGAAGGCAAAAAGGTATCGCGCGTCTCGTTTGTACCGCTGACTCGGGATGATGACAACAAAGTAGTCATGTTAGACCCCAATGCCAAAGATGGCGCAGCCTTAGTGCAAAAAGTCAGAGATCTCTCCATCGGCGTCCCGCTGGCAGTCGATGGCCGCGAGGTCGTACTCATTGACCACACGAAGCCGCCGGCGGGCAATTAGCCCCAAGCAACCTTGCAGTTGCCGACGGCGTCGGCGCTGCGATTCCGGCAACCGCTCAGCCGCCTCGCTCGCTGCAGCCGTCGCGGGCTGGCAGTGGGGGGATGTAGAGTGAAGGCCCTCTATCGAATATGACCTTTCGAAAAATCCTTATTGTTCTCTTCGCAGGAGTACTCCATGATGTCCCAGTCCGGACGCAGCGTGAAGACGCGAGTATTCTTCCAGGGTGCCGTGTAGGTTTTCGGATCGTTGATAAGGATTTCGTATAGGATATGAGTCGCGTCCGTCCGCTGCTAGCACCCACCCGTTCGGAGCCGATTTCCATTGTCAGTGAGTGCGGTCGTAGCGGGCATCACCCTCCGCGGCGCTAAGAGTAAAGTGAGTTACCCGGCCACTCGAATCCAGGTAGAACTGTATCGTCCCGGCGGTCGAGTCGAATCTGGTCTCGGTCTGCGGAATCAGTGGAAAATCCTTCATGTACAGTTCTCCGTCCTTCACGCTTATGATTTGATCCGGACCAAAAAAGTCCCTGGAGGAAATGACTCCATCGCGAAACTTATATTCGCCCGCGTATCTGGCCAGCATGGCTGTGCTGGGATGGGTGGCAGCTTTCGCCGTCCCCACCAGATGCTCGGTGTCGCGCTCGTCTTCGGCGCAAACGTACTCCAACATGTCCGTATCCGCCGCGTAGTTAACCCCCACGGAGATGGTCAACGGTCGGATCAACGTCTCGGGATCGTCGTAGGTGACCTGAACCTGCATGTGTCCGAAGTCGGCGCGGCGGAACTTCTCGGTCACGCGCAGACTCTCCGAATGGGGATGCCCCACCATATCGAGCCAGCTTTTGTCGTTGAACCCGGCTGTTTCCACGACCAGCGTGTCGCCTTCCCAATGCCCGACTGAGTAGCCCATCCAGGTTGGATTCGGATCTTCAGGCAGTTTGCGGCCGTCCGTATAGATTTGCCTGAAATCACCGAGTTCGTAGAGCAGCGCGATCACGTTGGGCGACTGGACGATTCGGTAGAACCGTGTGGACCCCGCGGCGAAAATCGCTTGCGGACCCGCCGGCAGGCAGTGTGTCACCGGATTGTCGTGCCTTAAATTTACCGCCCGCTGAAGGAATAGCGCTGCCGCCGCCGGCCGGAAAATTCCTTCATCCTTGATATCTTGGATCACGTCAAAACGATACGGAGTTAGCTCGGGCTGCCACAAACCAGACAGATCCGGTTTTCCGTCCGGCATCCGAGGGACGGGCGCCGTCAGGTTCGGTTTCCCATCGGATGTGCGCGGAATTCCGGGAGTCGGCAGATTCAGCCACTGGCCAAAGGCCGACGCACTAAAGACCAAGGCTAGGCTTAAGGTACGCATCGGCTAAATGATAAACCCACGCGCACACGGAAGCTAGCGGCGCCGCGCGTTAACTACACATCCGCTATGGTCCCGGTGCTGTCGCCAAATTTATCGCGCTCCACTCCCACCTTCTGCAGCAGTGTCAGGTGGAGATTGGCGATCGGGGTGCGCTCCGGCAGTGCGAGGTGCTGGCCACCAAGCTTCATCTTGCCGTTGCCGCCGCCCACCAGGATGTTCGGCTCCGGGTAGTTGTTGTGCAGGTCGCTGTTGCTCATGTTTGAGCCGTACAGGAAAATCGAGTGGTCGAGCAGCGTTCCCGGGCCGTCCTGCGTCTCTTCGAGCTTCTTAATAAATGCGGCGAACTGCTCCAGATGCCAGGTTTGGATTTTCACTAGCTTTTTGATTCTCTCCAGGTCATTGGCATGGTGGGAGACGGGATGAAACGAATCCGGAACCCCGATGTGGTTGTATGTCCGGTTGGTGCCTTCCGCGACCATGATATAGGAAGCCACGCGCGTCAGATCGGCCTGATAGGCGAGTGCAATCAGGTCGAACATCAAATTGACCTGCTCCGGGAACGAGTCCAGTTCTCCCACGGGGGCTTCGGGAATTTTGAGCTCGGAGAGGTCCTTGGCCTCGGCCTTCTGGGTGCGCCTTTCGATCTCTCGTACGCTATCAAGGTACCCGTCGAGCACGGCCTTGTCCCGGTTTCCCAGGTCGCGTTGCAGGCTCTTGGCGCCGTCCAGGATCAGGTCGAGAAGGCTGCTGGTCTCGTGGCTGATCGAAGCGCGCTCCTGCGGCGTGTCGCCCTCGCCGAACAATTGCAAGAAAACCTTCCGCGGGTTCGGCTCCATCGGCAAGGGAGAGTCCGCGTCGCGGAAGGAGAGCGTGGTATAGGATCCGCCGCTGCCCGCCGCCGATTGCACGATGGTTTCCGAGGCGACTTCGAGCGAGGGCAGCCGCGTTTCCTGGCCGATAATCTTCGCCATCACCTGGTCGAGAGTGGTGGCCATGTGCGCGCGCGGAGCGCCTACGTCCGGACGGGTCGCGCTGAGCCAGGTAGCCGGAGTGAACGCATGCACCGAGCCCGCCGTAGCCTTGTTCTCCAGGTTCCCGAACGACGAAACGTACTTCTTATACGGCTCGAGCGCCGCCAGGATTGGGCTGAGTTTGAAATCCGCACCGGCGCCGGAGGGAGTCCATTTGTCCATGGCCGGACCGTGCGCGGTATTGCCCATGATTGCGCCGTGCGGGAGGTAAAAGAAGCCCATCCGCAGCTTGGGCACGGCAGCAGTTTGCGCAAACGCCGTGCCGGCAGGCGCCATCGCATCCAGGAACGGCAAACCCAAGGTGACTCCCGCGGCTTTCAAAACCGCGCGTCGGGGAATGTGCTTCTTCGTAATGAACATGGTTCCTCCTGAGATCTTACGCTCACTTTACGGCGCTGCCTGCGGCCTTTGCCACAACGGTGTTTGGTTCTGGCTCCGGAGCCTGTTTGCGGAATGAGTCGCTCTTGACGATCCCCAATATGATCGACGACAGCTTGTAATTGTCTTTCGCCGCGGCGCGCACGATGGCGCGAACCTGCGGCATATCGAAGTAGTCCAGCCGCCGGTTGACACCATACATCATGAGCTTCTCGGTGAAGGTGCGGGCGAAAATTTCGGGACGCGCTGCCAGTTGCGCCCTGAGTTCCTTGACACCGTTGATGGCAACGCCCGTCGGCAGCACGGTGCTGGCATCGATCGGGACGTGCGCCTGGCTGTCGATCGTCCGCCATTGACCGGTCGCATCGTAATTTTCCAACGCCAACCCAATTGGGTCGATCACCCCGTGGCACATGTTGCAGGACGCCTTGGAGCGATGTTGTTCGAGCCGCGCGCGCACGGTCTTTGGCTGTTTGCCGGCCTTTTGAGAGAGGTCCGTGGCTGTGTCCGGCGGAGGCGGAGTCGGCGGCGTGCCGAGGAGTTTATCCAGCACCCATGCTCCCCGCAGCACTGGAGAGGTGCGGTCGCCGTATGAGGTCCGCAGCAGAATTGCGCCTTTGCCTAAGACACCCCAGCGCTCCTGGGGAAGCGGCGAGACCCTGCGAAACTGCGAGCCCCTGACGCCGGGAATCCCATAGTGGCGCGCCAGGCGCTCATTTAAGAATGTGTAGTCGGCGGTCAAGAGGTCCAGAGCGCTTCGATCTTCCGAAAAGATGCTGCCGGCGAACTCTTCGGCCTCTGTCAGGAAATCATGCCGCAGTTGCTCATTGAATCCGGGGAACAACTTCGGGTCGGGTACCACTTGCTCGAGATTGGTGAGGTTCAGCCACTTCATGGCAAAACTGGTGACCAGACTGGAGGCCTTAGGATCCGCCAGCATGCGCTTCACCTGCTTTTCCAGCACGCCCGGCCGCGTCAGTCCGTTCGCCGCCGCCAGCGTCAAGAGTTCGTCGTCCGGACCGGTGTTCCATAGGAAGAAGGAAAGCCGGGAGGCCAGTTCCAGATCGGTGAGAAAGAACTCGGCATCCCCCGCAGTGCCCTTCGGCCCGCGAATGGCGCGATAGAGGAACTGCGGGCTGGCCAGCACCGCGGCCACTACCTTCTCGATTCCCTCGTCGAAGCTTCCGCCATCGCGCCTTCCCGCTTCATAAAACGGCATGAGCCGGTTCATGTCTTCCGGGGTGACCGGCCGCCGGAATGCCTGCCGCGCCAGGTGTTCGGTGATCTGCCGGGCACAGGCAGCTTCTCCCACACTCTTGGGATCGCAAACGAAGATGAGGGCCCGGCTGGGGGTTTGCGAAACGCCTGTCGGATGAAACGGCCCAGCGATCTCGACCCCATCGCGCAATTGGGCAATGCGATCCAGGACCGCCTGACCGCCAGTCAACCCTCCGTACGGTTGCAACTTTTCGTAGATTTCGCCCGTGTCGAAGTGCGGACGATCAATGAATGCTACGGCCACGTCGCGCACTCCCGCTTTTACCTGCACGGGGATCTTCGAAAAACGATCCATAATCTGCGCCCGGCCGGTTCCCGCTTTCCGATCGGCCAGGGCCAGATCCGCCGCTCCGCCGATTGAGCGCCGAAACACAAGCCTGCCATCGATCAGGATGACCAGCGTGCACTCGTTCTCCAGGGCATTGCTATACGGGCCCACTCCCAGGTCCGTGATGGTGATCCGATACTCCCCGTCGGCCGGGAAGTTGTGGTGGAACCGGACGCCGCCGCGCGTGCCGGGAGGCAGTGGATTTTCCGGGTCCTGGTTGGCCGCAACGGAGTACTTGACGCTGGAAACTCGTGGATTCGCGCTGCCGACTGCGAGCCTGGCCACATGACGCGCCACGGTAACGTATTGATCGAGGAATGTGGGCGACACGCTCAGGGCGTCGGCGATGTTGTCGAAGCCGTCCACCTGGATATCCTGCGGTAGAACTTCGTTCGCATCGATTTCCACGCCCACCAAAGCTTTCACAGAGGCAGCGTACTCGGTGCGGTTGAGGCGTTGGATGGGCACAGCCCCCGCCTTCGGACCTTTGGTATTCGCGTCGAGTGTGTTCTCCAGCCAGGCCACGAACGCATCCGCAGCCTGCAGATCGGGTTGTGGACTGCCTGGTGGCGGCATCTGATGCCCGCGCAACTTACGCAACGCCTTTTCCCACACGTCCGCGTCGTCCGCGGCGGCATTCAGGTTCCGTCCCTCCAATACCAGCCCGCCGGTCTTCAGGCGCGCGCTGTGACACGTAATGCAATAGTTGTTGATCAGCGCCTGATATTGATTTCCCGCAGGAGTCTGGGCAACGGCTGCAGTCCGGAGGGCGGGAAAAGCAGCGATCAAACCTACAACCGCAACCGTATGAATAAAACGCTTCATGGACGGCAAACTACCGAGTATGTTACCAAAGCAGCTTCATCTGAGACAGGGCCAGGGGACCCGGGCTCCGCGAAAGCGCTAGGGTAGTGCCCACGAACTGGCTGGACAAATCTCAGGTTTGATGCCGTGCCTCAAGGCTTTTGTGGGGCAGGCGTTTCCGCCTGCCAATCGCGCGAAGAGCGGCGGTACTCCGCGAAACAGCTTGCTCACGTATTGGGCAGCAGCGGTAGTTTCAATTTAAATTTGCGCGCGGTCTCTTCGGCGGCAGCGTAGCCCGCATCGGCGTGCCGCATGACACCGCTGGCTGGGTCGTTGAAGAGGACACGCTCGATCCGCCGCGCGGCCGCATCGGTTCCATCGCATACAATCACCAGGCCGGCGTGCTGCGAATACCCCATGCCCACTCCGCCTCCATGATGAAAGCTGACCCAGGTAGCGCCGCCGGCAGTGGCGAGCAGCGCGTTTAATACCGGCCAGTCGGAGACCGCATCCGACCCGTCACGCATGCTCTCGGTTTCCCGATTCGGACTCGCCACAGAGCCGGAATCGAGGTGGTCGCGGCCAATCACAATCGGAGCGCGGAGTTCGCCTTTCCGCACCATTTCATTAAAAGCCAAGCCAGCCGCGTCTCTTTCCCCGAGTCCCAGCCAGCAGATCCGCGCCGGCAACCCCTGGAAAGCGATGCGCTCCCGCGCCATCTCGAGCCATCGATGCACGCGCCGGTTTTGCGGAAACAGCTCTTTGACCTTGGCGTCTGTTTTGTAGATATCCTCCGGATCGCCGGAAAGGGCCACCCAGCGGAAAGGGCCTTTGCCTTCGCAAAACAGCGGCCGAATGTACGCGGGCACGAATCCGGGAAAATCGAAAGCATTGGCCACGCCGTATGCGCGCGCGGCCTGCCGGATGTTATTGCCGTAATCCACCACCGGCACTCCCATCTCGTGGAAATCCAGCATGGCGCGGACATGAACCGCGCACGAACGTCCGGCTGCGTCGCGCAATTCCCGATGCCGGCCGGGGTCCTGCGCGGCCTCTTTCCATTCATCCACCGTCCATCCCACCGGCAGGTACCCATGCACCAGGTCGTGCGCCGAGGTCTGGTCAGTAACCAAATCCGGCCGTTTGCCACCGCCTTTGACACGCTTGACTATTTCGGGGAGGATCGCAGCCGCGTTGCCTAGCAGGCCGATCGAAACCGCTTCCCGCCGCGCGCAGTGCGCTTCCACTTCCCGCAGCGCTTCGTCGAGACTGCCGGCCTGTTTATCCAGATACCGGGTACGCAGACGGAAATCAATGCGCGATTGCTGGCATTCCACTACCAGCGAAACCGCTCCCGCGAAGCTGGCAGCCAGCGGCTGGGCGCCACCCATACCGCCCAATCCGGCTGTCAGAATCCAGCGGCCCGTCATGTTCCCGCCGTAATGCCGCTGCCCGGCTTCGGCGAATGTCTCATAGGTGCCCTGGATAATTCCCTGCGAGCCGATGTAAATCCAGCTTCCCGCAGTCATCTGGCCGTACATCATCAGGCCTTTGCGATCAAGTTCGTCAAATATTTCCCAGGTGGCCCAGGCGGGAACCAGATTCGAGTTGGCGATAAGCACGCGCGGAGCATCGGGATGTGTGTGGAAAACGCCGACTGGCTTGCCGGATTGGACCAGTAACGTTTCGTCGGCTTCGAGAGCGCGCAGCCGCCTCAGAATTTCATCGAAGCAAGCCCAGTTGCGCGCCGCCCGGCCTATGCCGCCATACACGACCAGGCTTTCCGGGCTCTCGGCCACTTCCGGATCGAGATTGTTCTGGATCATGCGATAAGGGGCTTCCGTTAACCAGCTCTTGCAGGTGAGCTGAGTACCGCGCGGTGCCCGGATATGCCGCGCCGGATCGGTACGCAACGATTCGATGGTTGAGCTTTCCAGCATCTTTTGTTTCCTCGAAGAGACGCTACTTATATTAGAGCGCTACTTTTTCCAGTGCCGGCGGAAACCCCGGCCGCTTGGGATGCTGATTGGGTATTCTGTGAATGCAGAATTCCCCATGGTCGCTTTACTGGAAATTTCGGGCCAGCCGTTTACTTTGGAGCAGATCGCGCAGGTTGCGCAGGCAGCGCTTGAGCCAAAGTTATCCCCCACCTTATCCGAAGCCGCGTACCGCCGTATCGCAGCGGCCCGCGAAGTTGTGGAAACTTTGCTTCGCAACGGCAAAGTGGTTTATGGCGTGAATACCGGCTTTGGAAAGCTGGCAGACGTGCGGATTCCCACAGATGAGCTGGATGAGCTGCAAGTGAATCTCGTCCGCAGCCACGCTGCGGGCATCGGAGCACCGCTATCGGAAGAAGAAACGCGTGCGCTCATGCTGCTGCGGGCCAATGTGCTCGCTACCGGTTATAGCGGCTGCCGGCCCGTGGTGGTCGAAACCCTGCTGCAGATGCTGGCTCGTGGCGTGACACCACGCATCCCGCAGAAAGGCTCGGTAGGCGCAAGCGGCGATCTGGCGCCTCTGGCTCACCTGGCCCTCGCGCTGATCGGTGAAGGCGAGTGCCTGTGGGAAGAAAGATGGGTCGCAAGCAGCGAAGCTTTGCGCGCGAGCGGCATCGCGCCCCTTCATCTCCGTGCCAAAGAAGGGCTGGCGCTGCTCAACGGCACCCAGGCCATGGCGGCCGTGGGCGCGCTCGCGTTGCTCCGGGCCGAGCGCGTCGTAAAACTCGCGGATCTGGCCGGCGCTATGTCACTGGAGGCATTGCGCGGCACTCCGGCCGCATTTGATCCGCGCATTCACAGGGCGCGGCCCCATAAAGGCCAGGAGGCATCGGCGGCACACCTCCGTGGTTTGCTCGAAAACAGCGAGATTCGCAAATCGCACTTGTACAATGATCCGCGCGTACAGGATGCCTACTCTTTGCGCTGCATGCCCCAAGTGCATGGCGCTGTTCGGACGGCTCTGGCGCACGCGCGCGAGGTGGTCGAGATCGAAAGCGGATCGGCTACCGACAATCCGCTGGTGTTCGCCGAGACGCGCGAGATCGTAAGCGGCGGCAATTTTCACGGTGCGCCGCTCGCCGCGGTGTTTGATTACGCGGCCATCACGCTCACTGATCTGATGAGTATCATGGAACGCCGCATTGACCGGCTGATCAATCCCGACCTGAATGACACTTTGCCTGCCTTCCTCAGTGCCCATCCGGGCGTCTCTTCCGGCTACATGATCGCGCACGTGTGTGCGGCCTCGCTGCTAAACGAAGCCAAGGTGCTGGCGCATCCGGCCAGCGTCGATAGCGTTCCCACCTCAGGCGGCAAAGAGGATCACGTATCTATGGGAATGACCGGCGCTCTAAAGCTCCGCCAGATCGTCGAGAATGCCGAACACGTCCTGGCCATCGAATTGATCACTGCCGCGGAAGGTCTCGACTACCGCCGGCCGCTGCGGTCCTCGGAGCCCATCGAAAAAGCCTTCACGCACATTCGCGCGATCGTGCCGAGACTGACCGCGGACCGTAGTCTCTCGCACGGCATCGAATCACTCGCCCGGGCGATCCGCCGGAGCCAATTGGATGGGTTCCTTGAATAAAGAAATCCACCGTCCGGCTCCGCAACCGCTGGCCGTCGTGAACTGCGGCGAACTGATTACCTTGGCGGGACCGGCCCGTCCTCGCGTGGGCGCCGAGATGCGGGAACTCGCCGCGATTCGTAGCGGCGCTATGCTCATCCGAGAAAGAAAGATCGAGCGCGTGGGCCGCGAGTCCGAAATCGCTCCATTAATCTCGCCCCAACACCAGGCAGTCGATGCCCGAGGCCGCGTGGTGCTGCCCGGCTTTGTGGATGCGCACACGCACCCGGTCTTCGCAGCCACGCGCGTGGACGAATATGCAATGCGCGCAACAGGCGCAAGCTACGAAGAGATCGCCGCTGCCGGCGGTGGCATCCGCTCCACCGTTCGCAAGACCCGCGCTGCGCCCGAGCAGGAACTGCTGGAAACCGCCCGGCAGCGCCTTCACTGGTTCCTGCGTGGCGGAACCACCACTCTCGAAGCCAAATCCGGCTACGGCCTCTCCCTCGAATCCGAGCGCAAAATACTGCGCGTCATTCGACAGTTACAGGAAGAGAAATGTCTGCGCCTCGTGCCTACGTTTCTGGGCGCGCATGAAGTGCCTGACGAATTTCGTAGCCAGCCCGAAGATTACGTCAACCTCCTGGTTACGGAAATGCTGCCCGCCGTGGCTGCCGAAGGTTTGGCCGAATATTGCGACGTGTTCTGTGAACCGAAGGTCTTCCCCGTGGCTGCCGCGCGGCGCATTCTCGATGCGGCCCGTGCGCTTGGCTTGGGGATTCGCGTCCATGCCGATCAGCTCACTCGTTCGGGCGCTGCGGAACTGGCCGCATCGGTGGGCGCAGCCACCGCTGATCACCTGGAGCAGATCGATCCCGAAGGCATTCGTGCCTTGGCCTGTGGAAACGTACAGCCAGTGCTGCTGCCCGCTTCGGTGTACACGCTCGGTTCGAAGCAGTTTCCTCCGGCGCGCGCCATGATCGAAGCTGGTTTGGCGGTTGTTCTCGCTACAGACTTCAATCCGGGGTCATCGCCCACTCCTTCCATGCCGTTCGTGCTCTCTCTCGCGTCCACCCAGATGCACATGGCGCAGGCGGAAGCGATTACTGCTGCTACCATCAATGCTGCGTACAGTCTCGGAAGAGGGTCTGCAATCGGATCGCTCGAAGCCGGCAAACAGGCCGATTTCGTAATCCACGATTGCCATGATTATCGCGAGATCGCTTATTTCGCGGGAATCGAGCCGGCCATCGCCACGTACCTCGGCGGCCAATGCGTCTATTCCCGCCATGACTGCTTTGACCACGGCATGCTATGACCACCACGCTTGAATCTGGCTGGTTTGAATCTGGCTGGTTGCCTGACCTCTTATATCGCGATGGCCGCTTCGTGAGCAACGTCGCCATCTTCGCGGATCGCCAGGGCCGGATCACGCGCTTCTCGGAATCCCCCGAGGATTTGCGCGCTGCCCGCCGGCTGCCGGGGCGGGCGATGCTCCCCGGTCTCATCAACGTGCATTCCCATTCCTTCCAGCGCGCCATCCGTGGCCGCACCGAACACCGCACCAGCGCCAGCCACGATACCTTCTGGACATGGCGGGAAGCCATGTATCACACGGCCAGCATGCTTTCGCCGGAAGACATCTACGATGTGGCCCGCATAGCATTTCTCGAAATGCTCGCCAGCGGCATCACCACCGTGGGTGAGTTTCATTACCTGCATCATCAGCCCGATGGCACTCCTTACGAGGAACGCAATCTGCTGTCCGCTCAGGTGCTGCGCGCCGCTTGTTCAACCGGGTTGCGCATTGCTCTGCTGCGCACCGCCTACGTGCGCGCAGGCTGGCGCAGCGAGCCCAATCCCGGCCAGGCTCGTTTCCTGACACCCTCGGCGGAGCAATTCATCGCTGATACCGAAGCTTTGCGCGCCTCGGTCGCGCGCTCGCAGGATTTCGCCGGGAGCGCCTGGGTGGGAATCGCTCCGCACAGCATCCGCGCCGTCCCGCTCCCCTACTTGCTCGAAACCGTGCGCTACGCGCGCGAGCACAGCCTGCCCGTCCACATGCACGTGGCCGAACAGCCCGCGGAAATCGAAGCCTGCCAAAGCGAATACGGATTGCGCCCGATCGAATTACTCGAGCAGCACGGAATCCTCGACCCATTTTTTACGGGCGTGCATGCGATCCACATCACGGCAGGCGAAATCGCGGCGCTGGCCGCGGCTCGCGCGCACATTTGCGCTTGCGGAACCACGGAGCGAAACCTTGGGGATGGCATCGGACCCGCGCAGGATTGGTTCGCAGCCGGTGTGGCCACGTGCTTTGGCGCCGACAGCAACGTGCAGATCAATCTGCTCGAAGATGCGCGCCAGTTGGAGTATCACTTGCGTCTGAAACTCCTGGAACGGGCCGTTTTGGCCCCTGGCACGGATCGCGAGAGCCTCGCCCAGCGCCTGTTCACCAGTGCCACGGAAACGGGTGCACACAGTTTGGGTGCGCCCGGAGGCACACTCGCACCCGGCCGTCCGGCCGATTTCTTCACCGTGGCTCTCGACGATCTGTCGCTCGCCGGGGCTGATGCGCAGTCGCTGTTAACCCACATCGTATTCTCCGGCGAGCGCACCGCGATCCGGGAAGTCTACATGGGCGGAAAACCGGTCATCGAGGACGGCCGCCATCCGCTCCAGGCAGAAATTGTCGAGCGCTTTCGTGCCGTCGAGCGCCGGCTGTGGGGTGCATTATGAGAAGACCAGTTGCCAATTTGCTCTGCGACCTTGTCGGGATTCCTTCGGTTTCGGCCGCCGGTAATCAGGGAGTCCTCGACTATGTAGCCAGTTGCCTGGACCAGCGCCAGTGGAGCATTCAGACTTTCCCCTACACCGATGCCGCGGGAACGCCCAAAGCCAACCTCGTGGCGCTCACCCGAAACGCTTCCGGCCGCAGCGCGGAACTGGCCTTCGTCTGCCATTCCGATACCGTGCCCTTCGATCCCGCCTGGGAGTCCGCCGTGCATCCCGAGCTGTGTGACGGCCGCATTTATGGACGCGGCAGTTGCGATGTGAAAGGATTTTTGGCCTGTGTGCTGGCTGCCGTTGAGCGCCTGGATCTCGCACGGCTGCGCAAGCCCTTGGCCCTGATCGTCACCGCGGATGAAGAGGTGGGCTGCGTAGGCGCGAAACGCCTGGCCGCCGCGCGTCCCCTTTCCACACGCTATCTTCTGATCGGCGAACCCACAGGCATGCGGCCCGTGCGCGCCGGAAAAGGTTATGCGCTGGCCACCATCACGGTGCGCGGCCGGGAAGCGCACAGCGCGTTTCCGGCGGCGGGCCGGTCCGCCATCTTTGACGCCGCGCGCGTCATTTCCGCGCTCGAGCGTCTCGCGGCCGAACTGGAACAGGAGCAGGACCCTGCGTTCGACCCGCCCTTCTCCACGCTCAACATTGGTCTCATCGAAGGCGGCACCGCCAAAAACATTGTTCCCGGCGAATGCCGTCTGACCGTCGAATGGCGGCCGATTCCCGGCGCCCACCCCGGCCGGGTTCCGGAGTGGATCAGCCGCGCGCTCGCCGATCTACGGAAATCTTTCCCCGGGTTCTCCGCTGAACTCGAAGTCCTGCGCATGGACCCGCCCTTTGCGCCCTCCCCAACGCACCGGTTGCAGGACCTATTGACGGCCCTGACCGGTCACCAGGCCACCACCATCGCTTTTGGCTCGGAGGCGGCGCATCTCCAAGCTCTCGCCGAAGAGGTCATCGTGATCGGCCCCGGCGATATCACTACGGCGCACCGAACCGGCGAGTTTGTGCCTGTCACAGAGTTGGCCGCGTGCTTCGCCTGTTTGCGAAAAACCATCGCGCGCTTGTGTTATTGATCTAAAAACAGCGCACGCCCTCACCGCGGCGCAGGGCGCAGCCGCACGCCGACTTCCTTCCCGTGGAGCAGGTCCAGAACGAGCGTGCCGCCCCGATCCGCGGCTTCCTCATAAACCTCTTCGTCATCGATCTCCACCTGGTATGTGCGGTTCGCCTCCAGGCCTACCAGGATCACCGCATCCTGCCCTTCGTCGAGCTTTACGCGGAAGCGCGACGCGCCGAAGTAGATCACCGCGCTCCGCAGCACCAGCGGGGGAGTGCCGCTCAGGGCCACGCTTTGGACGCGGCCATCCCGGAATAACTGCGCCGCGCCATCGAAGTACCCGAACCAGTCCGCCGATTCCTCCCAGTCCGAACGCACGAAGATAGTTCCCGTCTCGGGATTGCGGTACACCAGCGGCAGCAGCGTGAAGCTCAATCCGGGCTGATAGGGATTGGCCCAAAGGAATTCATAAGGCGCGCCCAGAGGATTGCGCAGCGCGAAACGGTCGTGCATCAGCCAGCCCTGTATATATTGGCTTTCTTCAGCGTTGGTATCGAACGCCACCATGGCCAACTCAGCCGCGCGCGCAAACGTGGCTTGCGTCACGTCCGGCTCACCCGCTTTGCGCGTGGCCGCAATGCGAAAATCGTTGTCCTCTCCCCGATAGCTGGCCGGATAGTAGCTCATCAGGTGCTCGATAGGAAAGCTCTTGAAAAAACGCGGCGCAGATTCCCGCAGATCGACATTGGTATTGTCGCGGATGGCGTGCAGAATCTCCCACAAAGCGTAGCTATCTTCGCGCGCTACCGGAGTGCGTCCACTCGCCAGCGCCGGGGCGATTTTGCCTTCCCACCAGGTGTGGACGGCCCACTGCAGCTCGCGATTCGGAACGTCGGGCACATCATCGTATAGCGCCACTGCCGCCAGAACCCGCGAGCGAACATCGGCCACCCCTTCACTGGCAGCCATTTCGGCCAGCAGTTTTTGCATGCGCGCAGCTAGCTCGCGCCGCTCGGCTTCGCTCAGCAATTTCTGGCACCAGTCGAAAACTAAGGCGAGCTGACGCAAATCGCGCCCCGGTCCCAAAGCCCAATCCACCGCCTTCCTGCCTATAGCCGCGTTTCCGGAAACCTGGTAATCGAGCGCCGCGGCAAACGCGCTCTCCGGCATGGGCGCTTCCGCGGTCATGTAACTTTCGAACTGCTGCCAGCGCATGGACGCGCGCTCGCGCTCCCTTTGCAGTAACCGCAGACGAGCCGGCCCCAGAAACAGGCGCGGATGGCCGGTAAACACAGCCACCGGGTCGCCGCCCGCGGTTGGCGCGGCGGTCTGGGCAAGGGCGTTCCCCGCGCCCAACCAACCCACCAGCCAAGCCGCCAGCACCGCTCCCAGCATTCCTCCCTTTCGGGCGCGCCGCATATTTCGTCATTGTGTCATAGCGACACACCCCAGGTCCCCCGGGCCTCGCGCAATCCCTGCCCTCGAATCGCAACCTCATGATTCTTCGCAGCTTTGCCGGCGGCAGCGGTGGCGTCGCGATTGCTCTACCATCGCCGATTGGCGAAGTAACTTCAAACCTGCCCTCTGCCGGCAACGGCAGGCGGAAGAGGATCGGGCCAAAGAGAGACAACGTGCTTGCGGGAGCCGCTGTTTTGACGAAGTTTTAGCTCGCTGCTTCTTACGTTAGCGGTTGCGGCAGAGGGGTTTTTTTGCGGCATTATGCGTGGCGCGCCAGGAGCGTGTCAGTGTGTAGGATCGTCTCTCCAGTGGATCAGGGGGTAGCGGCCTTGTTTGGCATTTCCGGAGGGGAAGAATAGGACGCGGACCCTACGGAATGATTCGTAGTTAATCCAGGCAGGCCGCCGCTGGATCCCAGCCCGACTTGGGCGAGCCGCATCGGTGCCGGTCCCGAAAGTCTGGGGACTGGCCCGATGCGGTTTTTTCTTTGTCCTGATGACGGCCCGAACGCGCCGTCATCTTGAGTAGCCAACTTTCTCAGCTTTTCCTCCCCATAAAAATCAACTACTTCCACTCCTTCGCCGCCGTCCACAGAATTCCTCCGTGCTACATCGGAGGCAGGATGATCTCCTCTGATAAATTTCGCCAGCGCTGGTGGGCACTGGCGGCGGCGACGACTCACCCCCTCGGCACATCGCATCCAAATCAGGGAAAGATGCGTCTCCCTTCGCTGCCCCTCTCTCGCAACCCACTGATACAAAGTACTTTATGATAATGAAAACAGACCAGTCGAGTGCGCCCGCAGCCGTGCGTCTCCACGCCGCTCCTCCCACCCGCAAGCTCACCATTCTGGCGCTCGACCCCAGCGTGCGCTCTAGTGGCAAGCTTCTGCGCACGCAGATCGAAATTCCCAATGAAGTTCTGAGCGCCGGCCCGCGCGGCTATCGTGTCCACATCGTCGATTACGACGCCACCACCGGCTCCTTCCGCTCGCCCGCGCCCATTCCAGCCGGCATGAACGGCGAATCCGGCCCTCCGTGCGACCCTTTCGAAAAGCTGTCCGAGGATCGCCTCCTCGCCGATCCCGATTTCCACGCCTTCATGGCCTATGGAATCGTTATGAAGACGCTGGCCCGCTTCGAGTTCGCTCTGGGGCGCCGTGTGGGCTGGAGTTATGGTGGGCACGAAATCCATGTCGCGCCGCACGCCTTCGCCGACGCTAATGCTTATTATTCCGAACAGACCCGCGGCCTCCACTTCGGATATTTCACCAGCGCGGATGGCGAACGCACCATTTATAGTTGTCTCTCCCACGAAGTCGTCGCCCATGAAACCACCCACGCTCTGCTCGATGGCCTGCGCGAGCGCTACCTGTACCCTTCTTCTCCGCAGCAAGGCGGTTTTCACGAAGGCTTTGCCGATATCGTCGCGCTCCTCTCCCTGCTTTCCGCTCAAAGCGTCGTGGCCAAAGTATTGGATCTGGGCGCGCGCAAGGCGAGCGGCGAATTCCTCCCTCGCGCCCAAATTACACCGGAAAAGCTGCGCCGCTCCGGCCTGTTCGCGTTGGCCCAGGAAATGGGCGCGGAACTGTCCGGTGTGCATGGCCAGGCGCTGCGCCGCTCTGTCACTCTCCAGCCGCGCGCGGACTATCTCACTTCCGGCGACTATGACGAACCCCACGATTGCGGTGAAGTCCTCGTAGCCGCAGTCCTGAACGCCTATCTCGAAGTTTGGGTCGAGCGCCTGAAGGCCATCGGCGATCGCCGCAAGCTCGATCGCCAGCGTGCCGCCGAAGAGGGCGCAGAAATTGCCGATCGCCTCCTCACCATGTGCATTCGCGCCATCGATTATTGTCCGCCCACTGACCTGCAATTCGGAGATTTCGCCAGCGCCGTCCTGACCGCCGATTGGGAGTTAAATCCGCACGACGAAAAGTACCGCCTCCGCGGCGCTCTGCTGGCGTCTTTCAAAAGTTACGGAATTGAGCCGAGTTCTCTGTGTTCCGCTAGTCACCAGGAAGGAGCGTGGGATAGGCCGCCGGATGGTTTCCAATACGCCAACACCAATTTCGACTCGCTCCAATCCGATCCCGGTGAGCTGTTCCGCTTCCTTTGGGAGAATCGCGGCCCTTTCAGGTTGAATGAGCAGGCGTATACGCGCGTGTTATCCGTGCGCCCATCCATCCGCACCGGCCCCGATGGCCTCATCGTCAAAGAGACCGTCGCCGAATACCATCAGCAGTTAACCGTGCTCGCGCGCGAACTGCGCGGCCTCGGGGTTGCGAAACCTTCCGGCATGCCGGCTGATATGGCCGTGACCATCTACGGAGGCAACGCCCTGATCTTCGATCAGTTCGGACGAGTCAAATACAACATTGGCAACTCCATCCTCGACCCTTCCCGGCCGGAGGTGCAGGAACGCCAAAGCCGGCGTCTCGCTTATCTGTGGGAGCATGGCGCTTTCGACAGCGGCGCCGCCAGAATGCGCGCCTTTTCCCGCATCCATGCGCAGCGCGGCACTTCCTGGTATCGTTCCCTCCGCAGGCCGGAGTAACTATGGCTGCCATCCCCTCTTCCATCACCGTTCGCATGTACAACGTAGGTTTCGGAGATTGTTTTCTCCTCACCTTCCATTACGGCGCGTCCGAGCGCACTGCGCGGCACATGCTAGTCGATTTCGGCAGTTCCGCCGCACCCCGCCACGCGCCCAAGGACTACATGCGGCGCATCGCTGAGGATATCGCCCGCCAAACCAAAGGCAAGCTCGACGTTCTGGTCGCCACCCATCGCCACCGCGACCACATCAGCGGCTTTGCGGCCGAGGGCGCTGGCGCAGGTAAGATCATCGCCGCTCTGAAGCCGGACCACGTGATCCTCCCCTGGACGGAACATCCCGATGCCGCCCCTGATGCCCGCGCGGCCCGCTTTCTCGGCTCCCTCGAAACCATGCATGAACTGGCCGGCGCGGCCCTGCGCACCAGCCGGAATCCCGGGTTCGCCGGCCGCGAGACGCGCGCCCAACTGCAGTTTCTGGGCGACGACAATCTCAAGAACTTAAGTGCCGTCGAAAACCTCATCGGCATGGGCAAGCGCGGCAAAGCCTGGTACGTAAACGCCGGCATGACACTGAACACCCTGCTTCCCGGTGTGAACATCACCGTACTCGGGCCGCCCACCCTCGAGCAAAGCGACTCCATTCGCACCGAGCGCGCCCGCGATCCGCACGAATTCTGGCAGTTCTGCAATTTTTGGGAAGCCCGGCTCCGCACTCTCGAGGCGGCATCCAAGCCCGCCACGCCGCCCGATGACCCTCCTCCCAGCGTGCGCTGGTTCATCCAACAGACGCGCCGTGTAGAAGCCGCGCAAATGCTGGAACTGGTCCGTGAGCTGGATACCGTCTTAAACAATACCAGCGTTATCCTGCTTCTCGAAGCGGGCAGCCGTAAGCTGTTATTTCCCGGCGATGCGCAAATCGAAAATTGGACCTTTGCGCTGCGCAATCCTTCCTGGCGCAAGCTTCTGGCGGACGTCAATTTATATAAGGTCGGCCACCACGGCAGCCTGAACGCCACTCCGAAATCGTTGTGGAAACTGTTCCACCACAAAGGCAGCGAGCAGCAGCCGGAGCGTTTACAAAGCCTCTGCTCCACCCGTTCCGGCAAGCACGGCAACGCCCGCGCGGGAACGGAAGTGCCGCGCCGCATCTTGGTGGAGGAACTCCGCAAGAACAGCGCGTTCGCTTCCAGCGATGAAGATTGCGCAAGCGGTCTCTCAAAAACTTTCGAGATTCGCCTGTGATTGTGGGCTTCTGCCCGGCACGCGATGCAGAAAACTGAACACCGTCGGCACAAAGAAGAGCGTAGCCACCGTCGCCAGCAGCAGGCCGCCGATCACCGCGCGGCCCAGTGGCGCGTTCTGTTCGCCGCCCTCTCCCATGCCGAGCGCCATCGGAACCATGCCGATAATCATGGCGAGCGCGGTCATCAGTACCGGCCGGAAGCGCGTGAATCCGGCTTCGATGGCCGCCAAAGATGGATCGCCGTGCTCCGCCAGGCGCTCCTTAGCAAAACTGATCACCAGAATGCTGTTCGAAGTAGCCACGCCCACGCTCATGATCGCGCCCATCAGTGCCGGAACGCTAATGGTGGTGCGCGTGGCGAACAAAAACAACACAATTCCCGCCAGCGCCGCCGGCAGTGCCGTGATAATAATAAACGGATCCAGCCACGACTGAAAGTTGACCACGATCAGCAGATACACCAGCACGATCGCCAGCACCAGCCCTCCCAGCAATCCCTGGAACGAACTCTGCATGGTGGCGATCTGGCCGCGCACAATGAGTTGCGATCCGCGCGGCAGCTTGTTGCGATTGGCGTCGATGATGCGGTTCACGTCCGCCGCCACTGCACCCAGATCCCGATCCTGCACCGAGCCATAAATATCCACCGCCCGCTGAATGTTGTAATGCGAGATCAGCGGCATATCCACCGAGCGGCTGGTGGTAGCAAAATCGCTGAGCAATTCGGTGCGCCGCGCACTGTCCCCCGCCACTGGAATATTCTCCAGGTCGGAAAACGAATCCAGATCATATTGCGGCGTTTGCGCCGTCACGTTATAAATGACCCCGGAGTGCGGATCGAGCCAGAACGAGGGCGTCACCTGCGAACTGCCGCTCAACGACAGCAGCGCGTTGTTGGCCACGTTGAGCTGTGTGAATCCGCTCTCCAGCGCCTTCGTACGGTCCACGTCAATCTCGATGCGCGGCTGATCGAACAACTGGTGCACGCGCAAATCCACCGCCCCCGGCACTCTGCGGAGCTGCCGCAGCAGGTTAGTGGCGAAGGCATGATTGGCTTCAATGTCGGGGCCGCTCACTTGCACATCAATGGGCGCTGGCAAGCCGAAGTTCAAAATCTGGCTGATCATGTCCGACGGCAGAAAATAAAAGGTCACGCCCGGAAATTCTTCCGGCAATCGCCGCCGCAGCTCGCGCACGTATTCCGGCGTGGGGCGATGCCCCTCGTTCAGGGTCACCAGCACATCCGCATCCATTGGCCCTATGGGAGCCGAGTTGCTATAGGCCATGTTGATCGAGCTGTACGGCAGCCCGATGTTATCGATGATGCTGCCCAGCTCGCCTTGCGGAATCGTGCGCCGGATCTCGGTCTCGATCAGGTCCCCCAGATGTGCCGTTTCTTCGATGCGTGTTCCGGTTTTGGCGCGGAAGTGCAGATTGAACTGCCCTCCATCCGTCGCCGGAAAGAAGTCCTGGCCCAGCCACGGCGCCAGCAGAAAGGTCGCCCCGCATGCTGCCAGGAACCCAGGCAGAAACAGCGCGCGATGCCGGACACATGCCTCCAGCTTGTTGCGATAACCCTCCCGCAGCCTTTCGAGTCCCGCTTCGAATGCCCGCTGCACGCGGCCCGCAATATTCCATGCCGATGGCTCTCCATGGTGATCGCCGGATTTCAGCAGGTACATCGCCAGCGTCGGCACCAGCGTGCGCGAAAGCAGGTAGGAAGCGAGCATCGCAAAGGCCACGGCTTCCGCCAGCGGAACGAACAGATAACGCGCCACGCCCGTCAGGAAGAACATCGGCAGAAACACGATGGTGATGCAAAGGGTCGAAACCAGGGCAGGCACCGCGATTTGCTGCGCCCCATCCAGAATGGCGCGGATAATCGGCTTGTTCATTGCCTGGTTGCGATGAATATTTTCGATTTCCACCGTGGCATCATCCACCAGAATGCCCACCGCCAGCGCCAGGCCGCCCAGGGTCATGATGTTGATTGTTTCCCCCAGCGCGCTCAAAACACAGATCGAGACCAGAATCGAAAGCGGAATCGAGATCGCAATGATCAGGGTGCTGCGCCAACTGCCCAGAAACAGCAGGATCATGACGGCAGTCAGGCCGGCTGCGATGATCGCCTCGCGGATCACACCGTTTACCGCTGCGCGCACAAACAACGATTGATCCGCGATCGGTTCTATCTTGAGTTCCGGTGGCAGCGTGGCGGCAATCTTCGGCAACAGGTCGCGCACGTTCTTGACGATATCCAGCGTGGAAGCCGTGCCGATCTTCATCACCGTCAGCAGTGCGCCGCGCTGCCCGTTGCGCCGCACAATATTGGTTTGCGGCGAAAAGCCGTCGCGCACATTGGCCACGTCGTGCACATAAATCGTGGTGTCGTTAGCCGCTTTGATGGGCAGGTCGTTGATCTCCTGCACCGTGCGGGGTGCGGAGTTGAGGCCCACGTCGTACTCGAACTGGCCGATTTTGGAGGTCCCGGCAGGCAGCGCCAGGTTCTGGTTCGTGACGGCTGTGACCACGTCTTGCGGCGACAATCCCTTCGATTGCAGCAGCGCCGGTTGCAAATCGACCATGATCTGGCGCTGCTTGCCGCCGTATGGCCAGGGCACCGCTGCTCCTTTTACCGTGGCCAGTTGTGTGCGGATGGCATTGGCCGCGTAGTCGAAAAGCTGCTGCTCGGAAAGGCCCTGCCCGGAAAGCGCGAGTTGCAGAATGGGAACACTGGACGCGCTGTAGACGATCATGAATGGCGGCGTCGTTCCGGGGGGCATCTGGCGTATGGTGGCTTGCCCCACCGCCGTCAACTGCGCCATCGCCATATCGACTTTGGTTCCGGGGCGGAAGTACACCTTGGTGATGCTTCTGCCGTTCACTGTCTGCGATTCGATGTGCTCCACATCGGTCACCACCGTAGTCAGCGACCGCTCATACTGCGACCCGATGCGCTCTTCCATTTCCTCCGCGCTCAACCCGGTGTAATTCCACAAAGCCGCGATCACCGGAATATCCACATTCGGAAAAATATCGGTGGGCGTGCGCATGATGACCAACGGGCTAACCAGCAGAATCAGCAGTGCCAGGACAATAAACGTATAGGGCCGGTCGAGGGCGACCTTAACAATCCACATAACAAGCTTGTACTTCTATTGTCCAACAGTGCTGGGTAAGCTTTGATGGCTCTCTGGAGTCATCAAATAAGCTGGTGATCGAAGAGCGAGCGTCGCGGTGAAATTCTGGCTGCCAGCCTCAGGGCAGTCTGAGAACTGACAGGGTCGGCCCGAATTTGCCGCGCGGCAGCAGGCTCGGTCCGGATGCGTGAAAAACGTCTTCCGGATTGGTATCGAGCGGGAAGATGAGGCCAACGAAGCAATTGCTCATCTCGTCCCAGTTCTGCGGGCCCCACACGATGTCTTTGGTCGGATCGGGATTGAATTTGTTGGCGGCTGAATTATCGAAGTGGGAGATGCCGATCAGGCGCGTGCCTCTCGGCAGTGAAATCGGTTTGGCGAACTCATAGCCCAGTTGCCAATTGAAATCGAATTTGCCGCGAAACAGCGTTTCCGTTTCGCCAGTCGGGTAAATGGCCCGCAGTTCGAAATCCTTGCCGCGCAGGTGCATGTGCGGCTGCGCATAAACCAGTTGGACGCCGTCGGCGCCCACCGTTACTTCGCTCACTACCTCGGCGTTGTCGTCGCCTGCGGGAATCACCAGGTTGTGCGCCGTTGGGCCGGGAGAGAAGAAATAGCGCTGCTTCGGCGGTGTCTTGGAAAATACCAGACCGAGCTTGGAAACGTCGTCCGTTTCCTGGCCAATGGCCGTATAGTGAAGCTCGAAAACCAGGTCGGATCCCTTTGGGACCAGTTTGGCCGAGCCGCCGATATCAAACGACTGCGCGCCCAGCCCCGGATTGAACTTGCCCAGGATGTCATTGCCATCCGAAATGAGGTTGCGTCCCATGCCGGTGGAATACGCTTCACCCGGGATGGCGTTCTCCATATAGTGCGATCCCGGCGGACGGACCCACACTTTGCCGTGATGCAGAACCTTCGGGTTACCCGGCCGCATTTCAGCCGCGGTCACCCAGACGTCCTCGGGGAAATTACCCTTCACCAAAATGTACTGATAATCGATCGTCCCGGTGGCTTTGAGATGGAACGGTTTCGGCATCTCGATTACCATATCGGGTTTGATGTTCCAGCCGTCCACGAACTTCAAAGGCAGCGGCGCATCCTTAGGATTGCCTTCAGGGGCTCCGGCATCGGCCCACTTCACGAGCGTATCGATGTCGGACTGGCTCAGCGTGCGGTTGTTGGTGAAATGGCCGTACCTCGGGTCGGCAAACCACGGCGGCATTTTCTCCGTCGCCACCGCAACCTTGATCGCTTTGGCCCAGGGCCGCGCGTCGGCGTAGGTCAACAGCGACATGGGAGCGACCTCACCCGGACGGTGACACTCTTGGCAGTTCTTTTGCAGAATCGGCAGGACGTCTTTTTCGAAAGTCACAACAGCCGGTCCGTTGGTCGCGGCATAAGCCGCAAGAGGCGCGAGGGCAACCAAACCCAAAAACCCTCCGGTAAGCGTAATCCGTAGCACAGTCACTATCTCCTCCTTAGGCACGGAGATTCTTGGCGATATGATATCCGTCCCGACACACCAAACACAAGGGCAGGTCAGGTTGTTCAGATCCCACGGCAACTGCTCTTAGTCCCCATGTCGTTAACTCGTCAAGATGTCCGCTTTAATTAACACGTGATCTG
>JASIAM010000138.1 GCA_030041985.1 Bryobacteraceae bacterium
GGGCCGGCCACGCCAATTCGAAATGCTCGCTGTGAGGTTTGCATAAATCAAAGCCGTTGCATATCAAAATAAGAAATAACGTTGTGTCAAAGGCAGGCTGCTCGCCGGCTCACACGTGAGCAGTTCGCCATCCGCGCGGACTTCATAAGTTTCCGGATCGACTTCTATGTGCGGAGTGGCCGCATTGTGAACCATATCGGCCTTCCCGATCTGGCGGCATTTCCCGACCGCCACCAGCCGTTTGCGCAGCCCCAGCCGCTCTACTTGCGCCAGCGATGCCCGCGAAACGAAGGTGGCGCAAATAGCGCCGGTGGCCGCGCCAAACGATCCGAACATCGGGCGGTATAAGACGGGCTGCGGCGTGGGAATGGAGGCATTGGCATCGCCCATCAAGCTCCACGCAATGAATCCGCCCTTGATGACCATTTCCGGCTTGACTCCAAAAAACGCCGGACTCCACAGCACCAGGTCCGCCAGCTTGCCAGGTTCGATCGAACCAACTTCATGTGCAATCCCATGCGTAATGGCTGGATTGATGGTGTACTTGGCCACGTAGCGCTTGGCGCGCGTGTTGTCGTTGCGCGATGAATCGCCGGCCAGCGGCCCGCGCTGCACTTTCATTTTGTGCGCTGTCTGCCAGGTGCGCGTCACCACTTCGCCGATGCGGCCCATGGCTTGCGAATCGCTCGACATCATGCTGATGGCGCCGAGATCGTGCAGAATATCCTCGGCCGCAATGGTCTCCTGCCGGATGCGGCTTTCGGCAAAGGCCACATCCTCCGGTACCTGGGAATTGAGATGATGGCACACCATCAGCATGTCCAGATGTTCGGGAATGGTGTTAACGGTCAGGGGGCGCGTGGGGTTGGTGGAAGAGGGCAGCACGTTGGCGAGGCCGGCAACCTTGATCATGTCCGGAGCGTGGCCGCCGCCTGCACCCTCGGTGTGATAGGTGTGGATCGCGCGTCCGCCGATAGCCGCAATAGTGTCATCCACAAAGCCGCATTCGTTCAGGGTGTCGGTGTGAATGGCCACCTGCACATCGTACTCGTCTGCCACGCGCAGGCAGGCATCGATAGCCGCAGGCGTGGTGCCCCAATCTTCGTGCAGCTTCAGCCCGCACGCGCCAGCCACGATTTGTTCCGCCAGGGGATCGCGCCTCGCGGCATTTCCTTTTCCCAGAAAACCGAAATTCATGGGCCAGGCTTCCGCTGCCCGCAGCATCTGCTCCAGATTCCATCGGCCCGGAGTGCAGGTGGTGGCGTTGGTCCCCGTGGCCGGCCCTGTGCCGCCGCCGATCATCGTGGTGGCGCCGTTCGAGAGCGCTTCGTAAATTTGCTGCGGCGAAATGAAGTGAATGTGCGAATCGATCGCGCCGGCAGTGAGAATTTTGCCTTCTCCCGCGATCACTTCGGTCGCGGCGCCCACCACCAGATCGGGGTCCACTCCCTCCTGCGTATCGGGATTGCCCGCCTTCCCCACTTTCACGATGCGCCCGTCGCGAATGCCGACGTCGCCTTTGACGATGCCCCAGTGATCCAGAATCAGCGCATTGGTGATCACCAAGTCAAGCGCGCCTTGAGGCGATTCGCGCGTAATGGTGGAACTCTGCCCCATGCCATCGCGGATCACCTTGCCGCCGCCAAAGGTGATCTCATCGCCGTACACCGCGAAGTCCTTCTCCACTTCGATAATCAGTTCCGTATCGGCCAGGCGCACACGGTCTCCGGTAGTAGGCCCGTACAGATCGGCGTAAGTGCGGCGTGGAACTCGTGTGCTCATGAGCGCAGAACTCCGTTCACCTGGCCGCGATGTCCATAGACCGTCCTGCGCCCCCCGAACTCGACCAATTGGACCTCTTTTTCTTCGCCCGGCTCGAAGCGGATGGCGGTGCCTGCCGGAATATCGAGGCGCATCCCATAGGCCGCCGCGCGGTCCAGATCGAGCGCCCCATTGACCTCCGCAAAATGATAATGGCTGCCCACCTGTATCGGGCGATCGCCTGTGTTGCGCACGATGATAAGGACCGTGCGGCGCCCGGCGTTCAGTTCCAACTCCGGACCGTCAAGAATATATTCGCCTGGGATCATCATTGCACCGGATCGTGAATCGTTACCAGCTTTGTGCCATCGGGGAAAGTCGCTTCCACTTGCACCTCGTGGATCATCTCGGCGACGCCTTCCATCACATCCTCACGCGAGAGGATGGAGCCGCCCAGCGCCATAATCTCGGCCACGCTCTTGCCGTCGCGCGCCGCCTCCAGAATCTCGGCCGATAGAATCGCCATGGCCTCCGGATAGTTGAGACGCAGCCCGCGCGCCCGCCGTTTGCGGGCCAGTTCCGAGGCGGTGAAGATCATGAGTTTCTCCTGCTCCCGAGGTGTCAGGTGCATGTCTGCCTCCCAGGCAAATTCGCTTGTGTTAATGACGCGATTACCGATTCAGTGAACTTTACGGGGAACACAGGCGACGCGGCCGCATAAATACCACTTGGCGGCTTTCCAGATCTCTAACCAGGATTTCTCGAAAAGCCGTCCCCTCGTCGCAGCGCCACGCAGCAGAATGCCGTGGGCCCTCAGAGAGGTTACCCCCCATGATATCTCAGAGCCCGAATGCTGTTCGCAAATTGGCTGCATCTCCGCTTCAAACTTTCGCCAATACGCAGCCGGCGCGCCGGCCTGGCAAATGTACGCGGAACCAAAATGCCGGAAGGGTCCCAGCCTCGCCAAGGAATCGACGGGGCGCGTGCGCGGATCGAGTGTCCAGCGCTCGATCCCCACTGGCTCGCCGCAGGCCACAATTTCGAAACCGAAAGCCAGCGATGCATAGCAGAACGTTTCTCCGGACGCTTCCCGGCCCGGAGCAATGTGCTCCCACCAGATCAGCGAAGCATTCGGGTCAAGCTCGACGCGCGTAGTCTGCCGGAAACGCGATCCCGCGAAGGGAATCAACTGGTCCGGCAGGTACTCGAGATAGCCCCCGGCGCCGACATGCACTTCGATTTGTTGGGTTGCGGTCTGGCTTGCCGAACGGCTGCGATAGATGCGGGTTGCGCCCGTGGTGGTGACCTGCGCGTGCGCGCCAGCGCCTACTTCCACTCGCAAGCACAGCGAATCCCTATCGAGCACGCCTCCGGACACGTTGTGGAGATGCACCAGGGTTTCGCCGGAGGAGTTTCGAAAGCCGCGCACGGCGCGCCAGGGCGGCTGCTGCTCGCGGACCCGCACAATGGTTTCGCCCCGCGCGTCGCATGCGAAGGCCAGGTGGAGCGTGGCTTTGCCTGTCATCTCAACTGCTTTGCCCATCATCTCAACTGATGAAGAGGCGCGTGTGCAGCCCCGGATGCCGCGCCGACGCGAGGTCCGGTAAGAGAGAAAAGGATTCGATTTGGGCGAGGCGAGTGGATAGGCCTCGCTCCGCCGCGCGCCACAGGGCCGGCTTCAAATTCCACAGGATTTGTTGCGCGCGCGTTTGCCCCAGAGCCATCAGCCTTTGGCAACACGAAAGAAGCGTGGTTACCGACTGCTGCAGGTAAGCAGCGGCGGCCAATCCCGGATCGGCCTGCAGGAATCCGCCAACCAGTCCGAACGAGGGCGCGAGACGAACCGCGAGCGCGCGTGTCTCGGCGAGATCTAGAGCCGTTTCGAGCACCGGTATCCCGGTCACATTGGCAGCCAGCAGCAGAAACCGCCGGCCCATAGCCGCCGATGCTTCGCGCGATTCGCGGGCCAGCGTGCGCGCGCTCAGTTCCCGATTCCATTCGAACCAGCGCTCCAGGTAATCGTTGCTTTGGCCAAGCTTGTTTTCGATAAGCTGGCAACTGGCGGCACAGTAGCACGCCTCAAGAGCACCTGTTTCCTCCAGATAATCCGCTAAGAAACGCTCGAGGTTTTCCGGGCCGAGCAGTCCCTCCTCGACGAGCGTCTCCATACCAAAGGAATGGGCCGCCCCGCCGATGGGCAGCGCGCTATCCGCAAACTGCTGCAGTTGGAGGAGCGCATAGCGGGAATCCTGGGACACTCAGCCATCATAGCCGCTGCGACCTTCCCGCAACGACTGCATCCGGGCCGGCAACCGATTCAGCGACTCGTGCCGTTTCACCTTGGAGCGATCCCCGCATGAACGGAGAGCGGCACCGGGAAAATCGAGCGCCTCCGCCACGGCCATTTCGCCTGGCGCAGGCGGCAGGTAGAACGCGATGTGATACCGGAGCATAGGTCCCATGATAATACCCTACTGCGGAGACGCCCCTTCTCCCCGCCGCAGCGCCCGCAGATCGATTCCCAGCGCCTGGCACTTCTTATAAAGATGGCTGCGCTCTAGCCCTAGCGCTTTCGCGGTTCCGGTCATGCTCTGGTTGTGGCGCTTCAGTTCCGCCAGAATCGAGTCGCGCTCGAAGGCCTCCACGCGTTGCGACAAAGTGCCACTCGCCGCGGGCGGGTGCTGCGCGTGTCCGCTGCCTGCCAGTGCGGGCAGCGCCAGGCGGACCGCTTCGATATCCACCGCGCCTTCGGCCAACAGCAGCAGACGCTCGACAATGTTGCGCAATTCGCGAACGTTGCCCGGCCAGGGATAACGCTCCAGAGCTTGAATGGCCCCCGGCGTGAATTCTTTGGGACGCCATCCGTTCTGCGCGGCCACCTGGCGCGCGAAGTGCTCCACCAGCAAAGGAATATCCTCGGTGCGGCTGCGCAACGGAGGCAGCATCAGCGGGAAGACGTACACGCGATGATACAGATCCTGGCGAAAGGCCCCTTTCTGCACCAGTTCATCGAGATTGCGGTGAGTCGCTACCACTACACGCACATTCACCGCGATGGGCCGGTCCCCTCCCACTCGTTCCACCTGGCCTTCTTCCAGAACGCGCAGCAGCTTGGCTTGCATGGCCAGTGGCATGTCGCCGATTTCATCCAGGAAAAGCGTGCCGCGGTTGGCCTGTTCGAAGCGGCCGATGTGGCGCGTGGCGGCGCCTGTAAATGAGCCCTTTTCGTGGCCGAACAGTTCGCTTTCAATCAGCTCAGCGGGAACCGCCGCGCAATTGAGCGTTACGAAAGGCCCTTCGCTCCGCGGGCTGCGCTGGTGCAGTGCGCGCGCGATCAATTCCTTTCCGGTTCCCGTTTCTCCCAGAATGCAAACGCGCGTTTCGCTCGCCGCCACGCGATCCACCTGCGCCATTACGCGCTGCATCGCCGCGCCGCCATGAATGATCTCGTACTTGCCCACACGCTGGCGCAACTCGCGGTTTTCCTGCTCCAAACGTTTCAGCTTGAGAACGTTTTCCACGGTCAGCAGCAGTTTCTCGCTGGTGAGCGGCTTTTCGAGAAAGTCCACGGCTCCCAGCCGCGTGGCGCGGACGGCCATTTCGATGTTGGCCTGTCCGGAAATCATCACTACCGGTAGAGGAAATCCGGCCTGGCGCAGCTCTTCGAGTAAAGACAAGCCGTCTCTTCCCGGCATTACGACGTCGGATAGCATCAAATCGAAATGTTGCGATTGCACCAACTGCAAGGCGCGCGGTGCGTTATCGCAAACCGTGGCTTCATGTCCGGCGAGGCGGAAGGCACGCGCCAGAGAAGCCAGTGTATTGGCATCATCGTCAACAATCAGCAGTTGGGCCAACTTTGAGGTTACCCCAAGTCAATTTGGAAAGACGTTCCTTTGCCGGGCTGGCTTTCGACCGAAATGCGCCCTTTGTGATCGCTCACTACCGATTGCACGATGGCCAATCCCAGTCCCGTGCCGTGTTTCTTGGTGGTGTAGTAGGGCGTGAACAAGCGTTCGCATTCCTCGGGCGTCAGCCCTTGGCCCGTATCGGAAACCACCAGGCGCGCGCCATCGTTTCTCGCGGCCGTGGTGATCGTGAGCGCGCCGCCTTCCGGCATGGCGTCGATAGCGTTCAGAATCAGATTGCGCAGCGCGCGCGTCATCTGTTCGGCATCGGCCTGAATCCTGGCGAGTTGCGGATCGAGGGTTGTCCGGCATTGAATCCGCGCCTGCGCCAATTGCGGCTCGAACAGTTTTAGGGTGTCGCGCACCACGCTGTTCAAGTCAATGACGTGAATTTCCGGCGCCGGCATTTTGGCGAAATCGCTGAAACGCGCAATAATCTGCTTCAAATTCGTAAGCTCGGCCAGAAGCGTGCCGGTGCTCTCGCGAAAAACCTCTTCGAACTGGTGGCCATCATCCATCTCATGGGCCCGGCGCATATTTTCCACGGTGAGCTGCAACGGGAAGAGGGGATTCCTAAGCTCGTGGGCCAGCCGCCGGGCCAACTCGCGCCACGCGGCCACACGTTCGGCCTGGACCAGGCGTTCCCGCTGCGCCACCAACTCCCTCGTCATACGATTGAAGGCCCGCGCCAATTGACCGATCTCATCGCGCGATGCCACTTTCACGGTAACACCCCAGTTCCCCGCCGCAACCTTTTGGGCAGTTTGCGCCAGCGCGCGGACGGGACGGGTCACCCGCGCCGTGGCCCACCAGGCCAGCACGATACCCACGAGCATACCGGCGCCGGCAACCACCAGGCCGGTGCGCAGAAGCACGGACTCCACTGCGACCATCTCACGGCGCGAGCTGCCAATCAACAACGCGCCGAGCAGGTCGTTGCGAGGTCCGGTGAGAGGAATGGCATGGAGGATTTCCGACGCGGGTCCGCTACCCACGGTTTGCGTGATCTCCTCGGGATGGCGCCGGATCTGGCCGATGATTCGATCGAGCGGCGAAACGCCGGAAAAGGCGTTCGTGGGACCGAGCAGTGGCGGCGCGGAAGAATCCGGGAGATTGCGATACAAGAGCGCGCGCATGCCCTCCGGCAGCACGAGGCTGGAAAGGAAGTCGCGATCGAGGCGTTCGCCGCCGGTCACGAACAGTTTCCGATCGCCGGCATTCACCGCAGCCACCGCGACCAACGCCAAGGTGGGCCCATCCGGCAGTTCCTCGCGGCGCAGAAACGCGCCGCGCGCCTTCCAGTCAGTGGCGGCAGTGAGCCAATCCTCTTTGTAGCCGAAGCGCGCCGGCCATTCGGCGGAAGACACGATGGTGCCGTCGGAAGCCACCAGTTCCAGCAGGTCGAGCCGGTTCGCAGATGCCAACGCGGATGCTTCGCCGTAGAAGGACGAGGTATCGGGGGCGATGGCAACGTTCAGCACGGTATCGGAAGCGGCCAGACTGTCGATGGCCCGCACTACATCTTTGCCGCGCCGCTCGAACTCGCGGCGGAACTGCGCCACCGAAGCATTTACATTCTGCCCTTCCACGCGTTCGAATGCCTGGCGTGTGGCCCGCGTTACCAGCCAATCGACAAGGCCCACAGCGGTGACGACCGCTGCTGTGAAGATGAGCAAGAGTCGGGTGCGGAATGTGCGGGGGCGTAGTTTCATGGCCGAGGACCTTCCAGCCACAGATTTTCGAAACGCCACTCGCCCAGCGGCGTAATGCCGGGACCTCCGCGGACCCGCGGGCCTACGCCATAACTGTAAGGCAGATGAAACAGAGGAATAAGCTTGAAATCGGTAAGGTAGGAGCGTTCGGCGGAAAAGAGGGCCTCCGGCGCGGCGTTGGCGCGCGGCGGTTCGGGAAGGCCCAGAGCGGCTGTGAGCGACGCCAGGGCCTGCGCCGGATCGGAGGAGGTGATGCGCAATTCGACCAGGCGCAGATCCGCATTCGGATTGGCGAGACTAGTCGAAACTACCAGTCCCGCGTCGCGCGCGTTCAAAGCAATGCGGTCGGCCACCGCGCGCCACTCCGGATCTTCCACGCTGAGCGAGAGGGTACGCGCTTCAAGGGGCAGCGACCCGGCCAGCATGCGCGCGCGGGCAGGATCGGCCGCGGTGGGGAACAGAAAGGCGTATCCCGAAATCCACTGCGGCAGCAGGGAGCCGGCGATTTCGCCCTGGCGCTGTAATAGCACGTTGTGGATGGCGCTGCGATCTACGCTCAGCGCGATCGCTTCGCGAACGCGCGCATCCACCACGCGAAGGCTCCGGCGGTTTGGATCGGTGGCGAAGACCAACGCGAGCAGGCGCACGGGCTCGGAACTCCAGATACGCCGGGCCACCGCTGGTGTTGTTCCGGAACGGCGTATTTCATTAATTCCCAGCTCGACCACGTCTGCACGGCCCAGTTCCAAGTCCACAGCCTGATCGCGGTGGGGACGCGCCATTTGGATTTCGACACTATCCAGATAGGGGCGGCCGCCAGGAGCGTCGTCGTTGGCAGAGTAGACAGCCAGCCGGCCACCCTCCCAGCGGCTGATGGAGAATGCGCCGGCCAGGTCGGCCATGCCGGGACCTGTTTGGGGCGGGTCGGCCGTTTCGATGGCTTCGCGCACCTCAACATGCAGCGTGCCTCCGTAGTGGGGCCGCGTGGCTGCCCCGCCCAGCGAACCGGCAGCGCACAATGCGCTAATTGCCGCAGACCAGCGTAACCACATAGGCTCGATACTCGCGATCTACCGGATCGTGCACCACTGCCAGCGCCGCCCCCGGCGAAGCGGGCCAGAAAGCGGTAATCGTACCCGCAAACGGCATGGGAGCGGAAGCCGCCTGGAAGATGCGATTGCTAGCGGAAAACGCCTGCACGGCATCCGGCTGGGTAGAGTCTGCCGGGCGCGTAGCCAAGACCTGCGGCGCATCGGCGCACCCGCTCACGCCGACGATATCGCTGCCCCACGTGGGCGTGGCAACGGTTTGCGTATCGGCGGCGCTGGTCAAGGCCGGACTGAAGACTTCCGTCTGCCCGTCAACCAACGCCAGCAGCCAGATGGCGCCGCTAGCTTCTTGTGCGGCCGCCGCTGAATAAAATGGCGGCACGGTCCTCTTCGTCCCATCCTGCAGGACGACGCGGCCACTGAAATAATTGCGCTCCGCTGCAAAGTCCGCCAGCAGAAGGTAGCGGCTGCCGGATTCGAGCACCCACGGTTCGGCGCTCGGTTGGCAAACCACCGATAGCGTTTGGGTCACATCACCCTGGCAGGCGGCTCCTGGGAGGAACACATCGACATGCGACCCGTTCCTGCGCAGCCGGCCGCGCGGGTCCCGCGGCCAAGGGCGGGGAAGCGCGAGTGCCACCTGGCCGGCCTGCATCCATTGCGTGCCTTGCCGCTGGTAGAAGGTAAGATGCGCAGGAGACAACACCAGCAGGCCGGTATCCGAGGCCGTCGCATCCAGGATCGGCTCCTTCTGCTCCCAGATTAGCTTGCGATCGAGCGTCACGGCCGCGGGAGAGGCGGCCGCGGGCACGCGGTTCCATGCGGAGATCCACGTCTGCGTCTCGTCGTCTCTGCGGACTTCCGCGATCAGCAGGTACTGCGATACGTTTTCCGAAAGCGTGATGCGGATTTCATGGTTGGCGAGGGAAACGCCGGGCGCCAAGCCAGCAACTGGCGGCAGGATGGCTTCGAACTCGCGGCGCACCCGGCTCAATTCGGAATCCGGCAGCGAGGAGCGATTGCGGTAGGTAACCGCCGCGGCTGCGCGCGGACCCAGAAAAGCCGCTGCTTTGTGGGCCAGTTCCCGGGCCGCTGTCGCAAGATCATCGGCGGCAAAACAGGCGGGCGTGCAAGCCAAGAACAGCGCGGCCAACGCCGCGGAACTACCATTCACGTGCCGCATCGGCTTTATTGCTTGCGCACAGCAGTTCGATCGCCGTCTCCAGCATGGTAGATGAACTGGCTAACCCTGCCGCCGGAGTCTTTGACAAATTCGATACGGTCTCCATTCGTGCGCGAAATGAAGTTCGTCTCCGAATCCGCCGCCAGCGGCAGTTTGAGCGGATTCTTGCCCTCCTGCAGGAACAGCAGGTCGTTCTCGTAGCTGATGACGGCCTGGCGTCCCGGCGCGTACTCGTAGACGCCCGCATAGCCGGCGAGGACTTGCGGCGGTAGTTTGAGGGCGGTGTTGCCCAGCATGTGAGGGATGGAACGATCGTTCTCGCAGACGCTCTCCAAAAGGTCGGTATCGGGCTCCAGCGTTTTCGCGATGCGCAAGGAGAACAGGCGGGTGAAAGTTTTCGGATCGTCGATAGTGACTTCCAGATCCATGTGGCCGAAATCGCGCCGCCGGTAGCGTTCCGTGATATGAAGAGCTTCGGTATGCGGATGCCCTTCAATGTCCAGCCAGCCGCGATCATTGAAACCGGCCGTTTCGACAACCAGCGTGTCGCCTTCCCATCGGCCCACCGAATATCCCATCCAGGAGGGATTGGGATTTACCGGCAGTGGGCGGCCATCGGTAAAAATCGTGCGATGCACGCTATTGGTTGTGCCCTGATACAAAATGACGATGAGTCCGGGAGTTTGCACAAAGCGCGCCAGGTCCACCATGTGGTAGTAGACGAACGGATCGGGCAGGCAATTGGCGCGGGGAGCATCCTTGCCCATGCTGCGGACGCGCTGCTGATAAATCGCCTCGGCCCAAGGTTGAATATCACCGGGCTTCAGGTCTCTGGCAATATTGCGGTCGTAGCTTCCGGCGCCGGGGCCGTTCCACACGCCGGAGAGGTCGGGCTTGCCATCGGATGTTCGAGGGGCAGGCGCGGCCAGGTCGGGCCGGCCATCAGGCAAGCGCGGGATTCCGGGAGCCGGGTAGTTGAGCCATTGGGCGGAGGCGTCGGTAGAGAAGGAGAACAGGAGGGCTGCAGAAAGGATGCCAGCCGGGAGAATGGTCTGAATCCGGAACATAAGCGGACCTTCAACCGCCTATCTCCGAGTCTAACGCTTTGCTACTCAGGAGCGCACATGGCGTTGCTGCCCACTTGGGTCTCCGCCTGTGACCAGGCGAATGACGCCGCGGAGGCAACCGCGCGCCACAAAAAATGATACCGGAAACGAGATCGCGACGATGATTACGGTTCCAATATTTCCCATACACCTCTCTCCTACTGACCCGTTACTCCCGCTGCTTGAGCCGAATCCGGGCTACCGAACATATCGGCCAATTCCGGGGTCCGCTCGCTATAAAGATCCACTTCATCACCCACCGCCACCATCGTGAACAACTGCTCCACATCCCGGTTGCGCAGGCGGATACAGCCGTGCGAAACGCTCGAACCGATGGATGAAGGGTTGTTGGTGCCGTGGATGCCATAGCCCTTGGCGCTCAATCCAAGCCAGCGCGTGCCGAGCGGGTTCGCGGCTCCCGGCGGCACAACTTTTCCCTTGGTGTACCAGGTGGGATTGGAAACGCGCTGGACGATCCGGTAACACCCGGCCGGACTGGGCGTTCGCTGCGCTCCCACCGCAGTGGGGAATATCTTCACCACGCGGCCCGCTTCGATAACCGCCAGCTTGCGATCGGGGATACTGACCACAATCCGCCGGGCGGTCCGCGACTGGTTATCCTGGGCGAACGCCTCAGCCGCTGCGAGAACCATGATGCCCATTAGTGCCGCGAGATCATAAATTCGCTCTTTTGTTTTCGGGATCGTGGGAACGCTCATGCCGGAGAAGAATGCAGCAGGGGGGCCACAAGGTAAGTGCTTGCAATTTCAGGAGGAGGGTGCGTTCCGGGCCGTGTCAGCCGGAACACGTGTGGCGGGGAGCCCGCGGGGATTGAGCGGACTCTTCGGCAGAAATCCGGTGACCGGCCGGATAGCCGCCGTAGGGAGCGGGGCGGCTATCCGGAGGTCAGAGTGGTTTACTGCGCCGGAGCGTGGAACCGGCCGACATAGGCCGCTTTGCCGATGATGTGTCCATCCATCGCTTTCAGCAGATCTTCACGTGTCGTGTTGGCCGGCAAATCCAGCTTGGTGTCCAGGGCATAAAACTCGAACACGTAGTGGTGGAACGGCCCCGGGCCGGCGCCCGGTCCAAAGTAGGCTCCGGGTTGGGTGCCACCGCGGGAGGCGATGCCCGGACCATTGCGGGTTCCATCCGGCAGGTCGCCAGGTCCAAGGCCTGCGGGCAGTCCCTTGGCTGTGCCAGGAATATTGAACGCGCTCCAGTGGAGTGTGTCGACAGTGGTCTTATTGGTAGAGTTTTCAATGTCGTGAAAAATCACGGCATAGCTTTGCAGTTGCTCCGGCGCGGAAGTCGGTTCCGTACCGAGAGTCCAATGAAACTCGAATTCCGGCGATTTATTGCCGCCCCGGCCAGCGTTTTCCATAGGCACTTCGCCGCCATCGGGCCATGCGCTGGAGGTGACCGAAAGTACCGGGCGCGGCGGCCCGCCACGTCCCTTTTTCGGCGCCTGGGCAACCGCCATCGACGATAGGGACAGGACGGCGATCGCTGGAAGTAGCACTCGTCTGATCTTCATCTGTATTTCTCCTCGAGAAAGGCGCTGCGGTTGCACGAGGCAGTCCGGCAACGCGGTGGTGTCACGTTTACGTTACGGGGCTATGTTACTCGTTTCCCGCAATTGGCCGATTTTACCACCGGCCGGAGCACTGGATCAAAGCAGTGCCCGTTCACGCAACCAATGCCGGCGTCGCGCCCGGAGCGCTGAGACTACCGGGCAATGCATGCACCTGCTGAAGGGTGGAGAAGCGGAAGTCGGATAGAAGCCTCTCTAGTTTGCCCAACATACCGCTGACGCCGCCATAGGTGCGCAAGTGGGAGATGCGGCCCTCGGCCAGACGCGGCTGACCGCAATCGATCTCCCATGGATGAAAATAGACGCACGCCGGTTGGCGTTCCGCGCGGTTAATGCGCCGGATCCCCGCCGCGGTGTAGCGGTACGGAAGCAATCGCAAATAGGCGCCGCCGCCAACCGGTGCGACCGCGCCGTTCCACAATGCCGCGGTAGCCACCGGAACCTCGAGAATCGGACCGGAAGCCGTGGGCAGAACTTGTGCGTGGCGACCGAACCCCGGGATTCCGTAGCGGTCGTGGGCAATCGGATAGATGCTGGAATCATGAGTGAATCCACAGGAGGCCAGAATGTCCAGCGCCCACAAGGATTGCCGCGTGATGGAGTAGCTGGGCGCGCGGTAAGCGGTAGCCGTGATCCCGCAGGCATCCTCAATCGCAGCTACGGCTCGCCGCGTGTCTTCGCGAAATTCGGCCGGGGTCATCTGGTAAACCAGGCGATGGGCGTAACTGTGGCAACCGATTTCGTGTCCGGCGGCGCGGATGGCCCGAATGGCGGCGGGTTGCCGCTCCGCCACCCACCCCAACACAAAGAAAGTGGCTTTCACTTGTTTCGCGTCGAGCAGGTCGAGAATGCGCCCGATCTGGCCGGGGACGCGGGAAGGATAGTGCTCCCATTGGCCCGGGCTCGTGAACGGCTGCACCTCAGTGGGGTGAAAATACTCCTCCACGTCGATGCTGAAGACGTTGATCATCGCGAATTTCACGCCTTGCGGCGTTTGAGTGCGAAGACGGCAACCGCGTAGCAGGCGGAAACTATTGTCAAAAGAGCAGTGTCGGCGATTTCCTGGACCATAGATAACCGGTTGGGATCAGTGCAGTTTGGCGGCCAAGCGGAAACTGGTGAAAAGGCCCAATTTTGGGATATTGGGGTACGAAGATATGGAATCAGGAGCTAAAAAATGGGACTGGAGAGTGATACGATTCAGCGCCATATGGGGCGATTTCCTGGTGAGGACCTCAAAATGTCCACAGAAGTCTCCGCGGCTCCACTTCGGGAACAGGACCCGGCGCATCCGCCATCCGGGCAGCGGCAGGGACATTCCCTACTTAGCGCGCCCGAGTGGAACAAGTTACGCGTAGATTTGCACCTGTCCCGCCGGGAAATCGAGATGGCACAGGGCGTATTCGACGACTGGAAGGACGAGCAGATTGCGCATCAATTGGCCATTTCCCACCACACCGTCAACACCTACCTACACCGGCTCTATAAGAAACTCGCAGTTAACAGCCGGCCCCAATTGATTGTGAAGGTCATGGGCGAATACCTGGAGCGGGTTTCCCGGGAACCGGGCGAGCCAGCGGCGGAGTAGTAGCTGGCGTCATGGAGGCGCCGGCGGCCTCTGCACGTCTAATTGCCCGGCCGCGCTCGCGGGTTCCATTGGGGCCGCTCGATATGCAACGTGGCGGTCCCATCGGGCCCAGGCTCGACTGGAATTTGAAACAAGCCGGTGGAGGCGTTGTAAGCGACCGGGCCCACCGCGCCGCCAGAGGCTCGCGCCTTCGGGGCAACTGGGGAATAGCCCGCAACCGAACGGGACTTTTCCCCGCTGGCAAAAGCGACCGTCAGGTGTATTACGCCATCATCTGTGAAACTGGTGATGCGTTTCTTGCCGAGAGGGACGAATTGGCCTAAGTCCCCGAGAAGCGCCATTCCCGAGCGGCCAAACGGTACGGCAACGAGATATAGCGGATCGGCTCCCACTGGCATGGATATTACATCCGAAGGATTCACTACCTGGCCAGTACCCGCAAAGTAATTATAAAGATACGCGATTTCGTTCGTTCCGAAATCGGACGGGCGGAACGTGGCCTCGCTAGGGTTGGCGGTGCCCTGCAAGTAGGCGAAAACATAAGCGGCGCGCAGAGCGCCGAAATCGGTATAAGTTGCGGCGATCTGCGGTGTTGTCATGTGAGTGAGATCCGGCGCCTCGGCAGCGGCAAGGTAACTGCTATCGATGGGAGTGAGCGGAACATCCGGTTTCACAATCACTCCATCTGCTCGCACGGCATGCAGCAGATTGGGGCCGTTGATTGCGCCAACCGGATCGCCTATGCCGATCGGGCCGGCGGAAAGCGTGGCCAGCAGCAGGTTGCCGGTTTCGCTGCTTAGAAAATTGTCGGTAAACGGCCAAAGCCCGAGCGCGCTGGCCAAGCGCGAAGTGTACAGGAAATTCGTCCAGTTGGCCGGCTGCATGCGATCCGTGCTGGCGCGGATAGTGGTTATATTGTTGTGCCACGCGCTTTGGAGAAAGTGGCGCGCGGAGGGCATCGAGTACTGAATCGTAAGATTCTGCTGCGCGAGAGCGACGGCCATGTTGTCGAGAAACAGATCGGGATCGGTGAGATCGAAATTCGTTTCCGCCTTGGCGTCGAGCCAGTCCTGTTCGTAAGTGCTCACGCCGGAGCTCGCCAGATAGGTGGCGACGGAGTTCCAATAGGAAGGATCCGTCACTACGCTCCCGGACATGGTGTACAACTGGTGGTACGGGCTGGAGGGGTCGATCCAGCGCGCGTGAGTTACGAGCGGGATTCCAAGGCTTTGCTGGAAACTGGCCAGACCCGCTGGAAACAAGGCTGGCGCGGCCGTGTACTGGTAAATGCCGGAGCCGTTATCGGTCCAGGTGTCATTGGGTCCCTTCGGATAAAACCAGCTATCCAACTGAATGTACCCGAGTCCGATGCCCAAGCCCGCAAAATCGGTTTGGACCCCGGCTAGCGTCTGCTCATACGATAGCGAAGGCGCAGTCTGGTAGTAATAGGTTGCGCCGTTGTCTGTCCAATAGCCGATCTTGTTCAAGCTGACATCGGCGTCGTTGGCAGGGCGCGCTTTTCCGAGCAGGGCTGTCAGCGCATTGCCCCAGATGTCGAAGGTATGATTAATGCCCTGACCGGTCACCAGGAACGTTCGCTGCTCGAAACCCGCTGGCAGGGTGGGAATCTGTGGAGAAATTCCGCTGGATAGTCCTCCATTTGGCC
>JASIAM010000139.1 GCA_030041985.1 Bryobacteraceae bacterium
CGCCGTTAGGACCTGCGCCGGGGCCGGCCAGAGCTTGCAAAGCGTCGGAGAGATCGTCGGGATCGTCAGGGAGGGATTCGAGATCGTCGCCTTTGAGCACTAGCGCGGTAGCGTTGTTATCCGGCTCCACGCTCACCGTGGGGCCTGGTTCGGCTTCCACCGTGACCTGCTGTTTCTCAGTGCTCAGCGCTAACTGAATCGGAACCTGCACCACGCCGGCGGAGACCGCGACCGCTTTTTCGAACGGCGTGAATCCGGGGTAGGTCATGCGCACGGTATATTGGCCGGGCGCCAAACCTGAGAAAACGTACGATCCATCAGCTTGTGTCTGTGCGGACTTTTCGGCGCCATTGCCGGTGAGGGTGACTGTGGCGGCGGGAACCACAGCGCCGGAATTATCAGTCACAACTCCGTGAACGGTGCCACTGGTAGGTTGCGCGAATACACTTGATACGGCCAGTAAAATGCCAAATAAGAGAAAGCAAGTCCGCTGCTGCAAGGTATTGATTCATCCTTTCCGAGACATCCCTAATGTCGAAGGGGCGAGGCTCGCAGCGCGCGAGGTTACTGCGCCAAAGTAAGTGGGCCGGAAATACGGTTGGAAACACAACATTGGCTCCGAATCTGGGTTGCAGAGTACTATGCGCTCTATATGGGACGTCCACTGGTTGCGGGTCTCGCGGGATAATGATTCGGAGAGGTGAGCATGCGGCAAATGATCACGGCGGGTTTGCTGATGGCGGCTTTCGCGGTAAGCGCTATTAGCCAGGACTGGTACCACGAGCGCGAAGCGCGATTCCAGGGCGAGCAGTGGAAAACGCATATCTTCGAGCACGTGAGGACCGACCTGGATCACGTGTGGAGCGCGGTCCGGGCGAGTGACAAAGAACGCGAGCGGCTAAATAAGACTAAGGAAGAGTTAACCAAAATGCAGGTGGATTGGAATCAGGGCCGGTTCGATAACGGGATCCTGAACGACGCGATCGATTCGATTCGAAAGTCATCCAACGACCAACGCCTGGCGCCGCGCGACCGGGAAGTCTTGGCGGATGACTTGGTCCGGCTCAAGGATTATCAGGATCATCACAATCGTTGGCCCCATTAGGGCGTTGCAGGCAGTGGGGGTACTAAGGGAGTAACACGTTCGCCAGGTTTAAGTGGCGTGTCAGTGGGGAGGGCCACGGCATCGGCCGCGGCGAGGCCTTCCGTGACCTGCACCTGACCAATGCTGGATACGCCGATCTTGACGGCGCGGCGCTCGATGGTGTCGCTTTCGAGCCGGTACACGTAGGTGCCCTGAGTATCGCGGCGCAAGGTTTCTTTCGGAATTACCAAAGCGTTTTCGACTACCGCGGTACGGATGGTGGCATCGACATTGGTGCCGGGAATCAACTCATGCTGGGGGTTCGCAATGAGGCAAATCACCTCTCCCACCTGGCGGGTTCCCAGCGGCTGGATGGCACTCGGCATGTGCTCGACCACTCCGTTCCACTGTTTGCCCGGGAGGGCGTCCCAGGCGATGGACACCGGTTGCTGCTCGGCTACGCGGCCCAACTCCGGCTCATCGACGTACAAGCGCACGCGTAGCCGGTCGAGTTGGCCGACGTTAGCAAGCAGGTCGCCCGCATTAACATAAGCGCCCGGGCGCGCAACCAGCCCGTAAATCGCGCCGGCAAGCGGCGCCCGCACCACGCTTTGCGCCGCCCGTTCCCGCGCCAGGCGCATGGCGGCTTCCGCATCCTGCAATCTTGCGCGGGCCACCTCCAGATCGGTCTTGGCCACCAGCGATTGGCGGCGTTGTTCCAGGCCCTCGATGGTGGCCTCGGTTTGCAACACTTTCTGGCGCGCGGCGTCGGCTTCTACGCGCGTGGCGGCCTGTTTGGCGGCAAGCCGGTCCAGAGCAGCGGCATCTTTGCGCTGTTGTTCGAGTTCCAGGTGGGATTGCTTTAGGCTGCTTTCGATGTCCGACAGTTCGGCCGGCTTACCGCCGCTTTCGAGTGCGCTAAGATCGGCGCGCGCTTCGGCCACGCGCGCTTCCGTCGCCTCCATTTCGGTTTCGAGCGACGGATCGGAAATGGTGGCGATCGTTTCGTCTTTGCTTACGGTTTGGCCATCGCGCACCGCCACGCTGGCAATAATTCCCGGCCGTTCGGCGCGAATCGCCTCCCATTCGAAAGGCTCCACTTTTCCGTTGGTGGACAGGGTGCTGACAAGAGTGGTGCGCTCCACGCGGACAAAATTAATTTTCGGTCCGGTGCTGCGGCGCAATACACCCATGCCGCCCACTGCCGCGGCCACAACGAGCAGGGCCAACGCCAACTTTTTCAAATCTCAGGCTCCCCATTCCATGTTAACGAAGGGGCTGAGGGCGCAACCTGCGCGGCCGATGAAAGCTCCGCGGACATTATCCGCCAATGGCATACATGGGCCGCGGGGGCGCCACGAAACGGGCCGTATTGATTTCGTGCCCTCTCCATTTGCCGGCCACATTGCGGCGGATCAGCGCGGCTACGTCATCATCGGAAGCGCCGGAGCGGAGCAGAGTCTTCACGTCGTCTTCTTCAATGGCGAACAGGCAGTAGCGCAATTTGCCATCGGCCGTAAGCCGCAGGCGGTTGCAGTTGAGGCAGAACGGCCGGCTGACCGATGCGATAAAACCGACCCTCCCCACACCATCGGCGAAACGGTATTCAGAAGCGGGCGCGCGCGGATCGGGATCGGGCACCGGAACCAGCGGCGCGATCTCCCGGCTGAGCATGCGAATGATATCGTCCGCCAACAAAACCTTCTTGCGGTCCCAGAGGTTCTGCGCATCGAGCGGCATGAATTCGATATAGCGGACTTCGAAACCATGCTCGCGGCCGAAGCGCGCCAAAGGCACGATGTCGGGTTCGACCAGATTCTTCACCGCAACCGCGTTCAGCTTGATTTTCGAGTACCCGAGCTGCTTGCACAGTTCGAGGCCGGCGAGCACCTTGCTGATCTCATCGCGCCGTGTGATGCGGAGGAAACGCTCGCGGTCGAGCGTATCAAGGTGGACATTGATGCGCCGTAGGCCGGCTTCGTAGAGCGGCTGGGCCAGCTTCGGCAGCAGGACACCGTTGGTAGTGAGAGCGATGTCTTCGACTCCCGGAAGCGCCGCCAGGCGCCGCACCAGCACCGGCAGATCGCGCCGCACCAGCGGCTCGCCGCCGGTAATCCGCACCTTGCGAACACCCAGGGTCACCGCGATCCGCACAAAGCGCTCGATCTCCTCGAAATCCAGGATTTCGCGCCGCTCGACAAAACGGACGTCCGTTTCCGGCATGCAGTAAAAGCAGCGGACGTTGCAGCGGTCGGTCACACTAACGCGCAGATTGTCATGCAGGCGGCCGAACGAATCGATGAGCCGGGCGTTCGAATCGGCGAGCCGAGCGTTGGGAGCGGCTAGCGGTACGTGGGAATCGATGACCGGTGCGTTTTCCATGAGGCCCAATTTATTTCAAGGCGAGCATACGCTCGAGCGGTGCCAGGGCGCGGCGCATGATCTCCTCGGGTATCTCCACGCGCGGCTCCAGGCGCTGCAGGCAATCGCGCAATTTTTCGAGCGTGTTCAGCCGCATGTAGGGGCATTCGCTGCAATTGCAGTTTTCATTCGGGACGTAGAAGAAACGCTTGTGCGGCGCCAGGCGCTGCAGCGAAAAATTCACGCCGCTTTCGGTCATGACGATGAATTCGCCGGCATCGCTGGCGGCGCACCACTCGATGATGGCGGAAGTGGAACCGATGAAATCAGCCATGGCCAGCACCGATTCGGGGCACTCCGGATGAGCCACCACCTTGGCCTCCGGATGCTCGAGCCTGGCTTCCGCGACTCGCCGCGCGGGAAAGGTGGCATGGACCATACAGGCGCCCTGCCAGATCTCCATATTTGCGCGTCCGGTTTGCCGCTTCACATAGTTGCCCAGATTGCGGTCCGGCAGGAACAGAATGGGCTTTTCCGGCGGAATGGAATTGACCACCTGGACGGCATTGCGCGAAGTGCAGAGGATATCGCTTTCGGCCTTCACTTCAACCGATGTATTGATGTAGCTGACGATGACATGGTCCGGATGTTCGCGGCGAAAGGCGCGCACCGGCTCAACCGGGCAGGTTTCGACCAGGCTGCAACTGGCCTCGCGGTCCGGCGCTACCACGATGCGGTCCGGATTCAGCACTTTGGCGGTCTCGCCCATAAACCAGACGCCACAGAAGGCGATCACGTCGCCCTGGAAATTGCGTGCTTTGCGCGACAGTTCCAGACTGTCCCCAATGACATCGGCCAGTTCCTGCACTTCCGGCCGCTGATAGTGATGCGCGAGCAGGATGGCCCTGCGCTGCCTCTTCAAATCGAGGATCTCTTCGGCGATGCTGACGGCGGCAAGCATAATCGGGGGAAGCGCTGGAAACTGATTTCAGTTTAACAAACCGTTCATAATGGGGACAGTGCGGATACTGCTGGTTTCCACTTACGATTTGGGGCATCAGCCCTTCGGGTTGGCGTCGCCCGCCGCCTGGCTGCGCGCCGCCGGGCACGAGGTAACGCTGGCGGATCTTTCCCGCACTTCTCTTCCGGTGGACGCCGCGGCGAGGGCAGAACTGATTGGATTTTTCCTGCCCATGCACACCGCCACGCGTTTGTTTTCGCAGGTGGCCCAGAGGGTGCGCGCGCTGAACCCGGCGGCCCACCTGTGCGCGTTCGGCCTCTACGCACCCCTGAACGAGCCATTTCTGCGGCACGCCGGCGTGGGCACGATTATCGGCGGCGAATTCGAGGAGCCATTAGTGGATCTGGCCCGCCAGTTGTCGCTGGCGAGAGATGCGGAGAGCACATTTCATCGGCAAACGCTGGTTTCCCTGGCCCGCCAGCGTTTCCTGCCTCCGGACCGCACTGGCCTTCCGCCGCTGAAAGCGTATGCGCAGATCGTGCTGGAGGGAGGCGCGCGCCGGGTGGCCGGTTATACCGAATCTACACGCGGTTGCAAACATTTGTGCAAACATTGTCCGGTAGTTCCGGTTTACCAAGGCCGGTTCCGCATCGTACAGCGGGAGGTAGTGCTCGAAGACATTCGCCGGCAGGTGGCTGCGGGGACGGAACACGTTACTTTCGGCGACCCCGACTTCTTCAATGGGCCGGGCCACGCCATCCCGATCGTGGAAGCGCTGCACCGGGAGTGGCCGGCGCTCACCTACGACGTCACCATCAAAATCGAACACCTGCTCGATCATCGCGATCTCCTGGCTGTGTTGAAAACGACGGGCTGCCTTTTCATAACCAGCGCGGCGGAATCGATGGACGACGCGATTCTCAACAAGCTCGCCAAGGGACACACATATGCCGGGTTCCGCGAGGCCCTCGCGCTGACGCGGGCA
>JASIAM010000140.1 GCA_030041985.1 Bryobacteraceae bacterium
CGCGACATTACGACGACGCTGACGGAAACGGGACAGATGTATGTCGTGGTGCCGGTTCCGGCAAGCATCAAGGCGGCGATCAAACCGACCAATCAGCCTCCCAACTGGACTCTGAATGCCGGCGCACCGCCGCCGTCGACGGAGGCTGCATCCGCTGCAACCCCACGGCTACCCGACGGACATCCGGATATGACAGGAATCTGGAACGGTCCACCTCTTGCAATTACGGGTAGCGGGACCCGCCGATGTGGTCCAACGCAGGTGAAGGGCGGGGGACTCAACCCCGACACCGGCTGCCAAACCGGGCAAGACAACTTCTGGGTGGATTATGAGTGGATATCGCCCTCGCGGTTTGGGCCGAGTCATCCCGTTTACAAACCCGAGTTCTGGGACAAGGTTCAGGAACTCGATCAGTGGACGAACAAGGAAGATCCGATCATGACGTGCCAGCCGATGGGCGTTCCGCGGGAGGGCCCGCCCCGCCGCATCTTCCAAACGGCGAACGACATTACATTGCTGTATACGACGAGCGATTACGGAGGCGGAAACAGGGAATTTCGCGTGATTCCAACCGACGGCCGCAAGCACGACCCGAAGAAGGCGATCGAGTCCACCTACATGGGGTATACCGTCGGAAACTGGGAGGGCGACACGCTGGTGCTCGACTCCATCTCGTTTGTCGATAGTACGTGGTTGGGACGAGGAGGCTTCTTCCATTCCGCTAACATGCACGTCGTGGAGAAATTCACGCGTAAAGGCGATGAGATCCTTTATGAAACCACCGTCGAAGATCCCGATGTGCTCTTGGAACCCTGGGTGATGGCGCCGCGAACGCTGCGGCTCAACAAAGCTGCCGACGCCGGACTTGTTGCGGAACGTGCGTATTGCGAAGTCTACGAAACGGGTCACATCACGACGCAGATGAGACACTGACCTTTTCTTTAGGAAAGACAACTTCAGCCCGTTTCGGAGTCACTTCGGAACGGGCTGTTTGATTTTTAGCCTCGTATGTCCTTTCGATACTCAAATTCTTACTTGACCCTTTAGAGCTATTCTTATATACTCGCTCAGAAATCGTGGGGCCAGAACACCTCGTTCTGTAAAAAGGGGGGAAATTGCGCGCCATTGCGTCTGTGGGGCTTATCGTAGGTCTAGCTGTAATAGCGCCTGTGGCATTCGGCCAAGGTGTAAACGCAACCATTACTGGCACGGTCACCGATCCATCGGGATCGGTTGTCGCGGCAGCCTCGATAGAGGCCACAAACGTGGAAACGGGAGCGCACTATACGGCGGCGACGACCAGCGCGGGAAATTATGCCATCCCGGCTCTACCCGTCGGGAGCTATACCGTCACAGCTACAGTCCCAGGCTTTAAGACTTACACTCACACCGGCTTAGCCGTCGAGGCGGGGCAGGTTTTGAGGGAGAATATCACGCTGCAAGTCGGGGCAGCCACCGAGTCCGTGACCGTGCAGGCCGAAGCTTCACTGCTGACGACGGAAACCGGCGAACTGTCGCACAACGTTACTCTCAAGCAACTGGACGAGTTGCCTTTGCTCGTCATTGGGTCGGCCAATGGCCTGCGCAATTTTCTGAGCACAATGGAGACACTTCCGGGCACGTATGGCGGGAATGGGAGTACTTTGATTAACGGCCTCGGCCAAGGATTTGTGACCAGCGAAATTGTGCGCGTAGAGGGCCAGGACGCGAGTAATCGTCTTTTCAACAACTATGAATACACGACGATGAACGAGCCTAACGCGGATGCGATTCAGGAAATTAGTTTCCAAACCAGTAATTACGCGCCCGAATTCGGGCAAGCGGGCAGCGTGGTCATCAACACGACGATGAAGTCGGGCACCAATCAATATCATGGCAGCGGCTTCGAGTATTTTGTCAACGAGGATCTCAACGCAGGCTATCCGTTTAGTAGCAACAGCGGTGGGGGGAAATTCCGGCCGCGCAGCCGGAAAAACGATTTCGGCGGCACATTGGGCGGCCCCATCAGCATTCCCAAGCTTTATAACGGAAAAGATAGGACCTTCTTCTACTGGAGCTATGAACAGTACCAACTGGCTCAGCTCTTCTCGTTTAACGACACCGTGCCCACCGCCGATTTCCGCAATGGGAACTTTTCGGCGATTTCGCCCAATGGCAATTGCAGTCTCTGCGCCGCCTACGGGATTCCGACGACACCCTTAGGCGGCAGCTATACGGACGCATTGGGCCGTCCGATGTATGCCAATGAAATCTACGACCCCCTCACGCGCTCCGTCAATCCCGCCAACGGTCTGGGTTATGCCAATCCTTTCCCGAACAATGTGATTCCCATGAGCCGCTTCAGCCCGACCGCTGTGGCCTTTCAGAACCTGTTCCCCATGCCAAACGCGGGTAATAGCAACCTGACGTCGAACCTTTCGGCGAGCATAAAAGGCGGACAATACTCGGCCATTCCAGGGTTGAAGGTCGATGAAATCATCAGTGCGAAGGACAAGCTTTCGTTTTACTGGTCGCGAACCAACGCCGAGAGCCAGATCAATACAGGTCCGCAGGCCGCCGACGGCTTGCCCTTGTCGATCGGCGAGTACCGCGGCGCTTTCATTCCCACCAGCACCGTGAGACTCAACTACGACCGCACCCTGACTCCCACGCTGCTGTTGCACCTCGGAGCCGGCTTCCTCGATACCAGCTTCAGCGACCGGGCGCCGTTTCTGAATTTCAACCCCTCCCAATTCGATCTGACGGGCTTCATCCAGAACCGCCAGACTCCCAGCATCACCGGGATGTGCGCCCCCGGTGCGCCAACCATTATCGGCGGCGCCTCTCCGTGTGTGAGCGGCGGGATGCAAAATATCGGGACTTCCGGCCAACTGCAGTCCCAAATCTACGAGCAAAGGCCCACATTCAATGCGAATGCGACCTGGGTGAAGGGCGCCCACACGTTGAAATTCGGCGCCGAACTGGAGCTGGAGTCGGTCATCGGCGGAAATTCGGATTTCTCCGGAGTGACCCTAGCTGCGGGCACATATTCCACGACGACGTATGCCGCCATAAGCTCGGGCGCCACCGCGCAGCCGTTCACGCCTACCGTTAGTTTCAATGGATTCACGCAGGGTTACGGTTATGCGAATTTTCTGTTGGGGGATTTCACCTCAAGTGCCCAGACTCCAAGTTATTTGTTCTCCCGGGAAGGGTACCAGTTGTGGGGATTCTTCGCGCAAGACTCCTGGAAAGTGACGCGCAAACTGACTGTCGATTACGGCGTCCGCTATGATTACGCCACCCCGGAGCGCGAAGAATATGGGCGCTTGGGGCAGTTGAACCCGACCTTACCGAACCCTAACGCCGGAGGACGGCCGGGCGGATATCAATATGCCAGCACTTGCAATTGCCAGTTCTACAAGTCCGGTTATCCATACGGGGTTGGGCCCCGAATCGGCGTGGCCTATCAGCTCACGCCGAAGACGGTGTTGCGCGGCGGATGGGGATTCAATTACCAATTCGTTGCCAACCCGGCCGGCGGTCTGGTGGCATCGAGCGGGACCTACCCGCTTTCGGGCATTAACCCCTTCGTCAACATCTCAACGCCCGGCGCCATCGTCCAACCGAGTTGGCCCGCCACCAACCCGACGATCTACCCGGTTCCCGGCACTGCCGGTGTGGCCGGGCAGACGCCGCTCGTGCCTGACCAAAATGAGAACCGGCCGCCGCGCATCAACCAATTCAGCATTAGCGTACAGCGGGAGGTTACTCGGGATCTCGTAGTGGAGGCGTCCTACGTGGCCAATCGTGCAGTTTGGCTTGCCGGTAGTCTGGGCGAACTCAGCCAGATCTCTCCCCAAGAATACGCGCAATATGGTTTATATCCTTACCCGGGAACCGGCCCTTGCTCTTCGGGGGGCGGCGTCTGCGCCAGCACGAGTTATAACAACAACTACAATGATCGCGCGCTGCTTACGCAGCCTTTGAACAGCGCGGCCGTGGTCAATGACTTGGCCTCACACGGCATCACCAACTTCCTGCCCTATAGCGGCTTCCCGGCGACCAATTCGTTGCAGAGCGCGCTTTACGCGTACCCCCAGTTCGGAAATCTTGCAATTACCGGGTCACCCACGGGAAATACCAAATATGACTCGCTGCAAGTCAAAGTCACCAAGCGCCTGTCGCACGGTCTCCAGGCTGGCGGCGCATTCACTTGGGGACAAGGCTTCCAACGCCCCACGCGCCAGGACTTTTTCAATCCGGCGAGCTCTGTTTGGCAACTGCAGAACATCCCACCGCGTGTTCTGAACTTTAACGTGATTTACACCGTTCCGAAAGCCAGCTTCCTGCCGCGATTGGTGAATCTGCTCACGAGCGACTGGCAGGTGGGGTGGTATGCAAATTATCAGACCGGCACGTATCTGACGCCGCCAGTGAGCCCCACGGCGAACTTCCTAACGAGCGAAGACATCCGCGTTCCGGGTCAGCCTTTGTACACGTCCGGCGTGGACATCAACAATCACAGCACCTTCAACCCGTATTACACGCAGGTGCTGAATCCGAACGCCTGGGAGCCGTGTCCGGCTAACGCAACGTGTGCTTCCAGCTCGGTGCTATACAAAGATTTCCGGGCACCTCGCATGCCCAGCGAGAATGGCAATATCGGCCGCCATTTCCGCGTCGGTAAAGAGCGCAAGTACGACTTTTATGTTCGCGCCGAGTTCGTCAACATCTTCAACCGGACCTATTTCGGATCCCCGATCACAACGAACCCGCAGAATGCGGTTGTCCATAACGGCTTCGGGATCCTCACTGGCGGCTTCGGAGTCATCAACGCCTATCTGACGCCGAACACGGCCTACGCCTATGCTGGCCGAACGGGAACTTTAATCGCGCGCTTCCAGTTCTAACGGGCACCGCAACTGCTAGGGGGACTGTCGATATCTCCCAAAAGCACAGTAATAACGACATGCGAAAATAGACATGTGAAATTCCAGGTTCTTCCAGTCCTTTTTCTGGCTCTGATCGCAACCGGCTCGGCCCAGGTCCCTGACACTCAGGCCGCCGAACAGGCTGGTGCCGTTCTTTTCCGCGACAATTGCGCTCGCTATCACGGCGCCAACCTCGAAGGCACGAAAAAAGCCCCCGCTCTTGCCGAACTCCGCAAGAAGAAGCACTGGACCGACGAAAAGATTACCGGCCGTATCCTCAACGGCGCGGGGAAAAAGATGCCGCCCTTCCGCGATTCTCTCTCTAAAGAACAGATCCAACAGGTGATCGCGTACCTACGCGCGGAAAACCGCCCTACGCCACCACCCGCCTCACAGCAAGAATAGCCAGGATCGCAGTGCGTCAATGCGAGCGGCATAATTCCCCGGTCTTAATATTTCTCGGGAATCGTCCACAAATAGATGGTGGCGCCGTCCACCGCGTCTTCTTTCTCGGGATCCCAATCTCCCATGCTGAAAGTGTGGGAAACCACGCGGGCGCCGGGTCTGAGATCGCTCCATAGCTTTGGCCGCAACCGCAGGTTCACATGGGGCAACAGATAAAGGGTCACAACCGTTGCATTGTGTAGATTAGCGTCGAACAGGTCGCCCTCTTCAAAACTGACGAGGTCTTCAATATTGCAGGCCCTGGCATTTGCGCGGGCCTGCTGGATGAGTGCCGGGTTGATATCCATGCCCACGCCGTGTGCGCCGAAATCTTTAGCGGCCATAATCACAACTCGACCGTCGCCGCAGCCAAGATCGTAAACCATGTCGGCGCTCGTTACACCGGCCAGCTTCAACATGCCCTGCACCACGTTAGGTTCCGTAGGCACATAGGGACCATCTTTGTCCGCAGGAACCACTACCCATTTCGACACAGTATACCCACCGGCAATTTTACGGAATCTGAAAAGGCACTGCAACGTGGACTGTTGGAAAGCACGCTGCAGCTCAAGCCATAGACTTGGCAAATATTGGGATGATTGGACAGGTGCAGGTTTACGCCACCAGCGCTGTCCCTTCACTTCCATTAGTGACCAAGCCCCGGCTTGCTCCCCGCGCCTTAGCGGTCAACTCACAGGCTGTTATACTCGCGGTTGATGCGTGCCGTCGAAGTCCAGGCCGGAGGCAACACTCTGGTAATCGATCCCTATGACATTCTGGAAACCGGCAACATTCTGGTGTTTCCCCAATCTTTCTTTGAGGATGTCCCTCAGGACCGTGAGTTTCTGCTCGCGGTTCGCCCCAGCGAAGGCCAATACCATAAGAACATCGCCTACCGGCCCCACATCGATAAGCTTTCCGGGTTCGGAAAAATGGATCCTGCCGCGGCCGAGCGGCTGCGTTCCGTGCTGCGCGATTATTCGCGCCGCGTAATCGAATTCACCGGAAAGCTGCTGCCACGTTACCAGCCGCAATGGCGGGTGGATTTTGCCAGCCTGCGGCCGCTCGAAGAAACGGGGCGCGAATTGCCCCTTAAAAAGCGCAACGACTTGTTGCACACGGACGCATTCCCTACCCGTCCGACTAATGGCGGCCTCATCCTCCGCTTCTTCACCAACGTACATCCGTCCAAGTCGCGCGTGTGGGTGACATCCGATCCTTTCGCCGTGGCTGCATCGCGCTATGCCCATGCGGCAGGGTTGAATGCATTTGCCCGCGGTTCGTCCTATCATTTTCGCCAGGCGCTGGCGTACGTCCGGCTGGCCCCGGCGGGGCGCTCGCGGTATGACGAATTCATGCTGGCCTTCCACGATTACCTGAAGCGCAACCAGGAATACCAGCAGAGTTGTCCCAAGTACCGCTTTGAATTTGCGCCCGGAACAAGCTGGATGGTCTTCACCGATATCGTCCCCCACTCCGTGGAATCGGGCCAATCGGCCGTGGAGCAGACATTCATCATCTCGGCCGCTTCGTTGGGTAATCCGAAAAACGCGCCCGTCGCGATTCTCGAAAAACTCGCGGGCAAAAATTTGCGCTTGGCCGAAAGGAAATCCCCGGAAACGGCATTCCACGGTTGAGGGCTTAGCTGAGGCCCCACGGTTGCACCCCGTGATTGCACAAAGCCGCTGGGTAAACTTCCGTGAGGCTTCTGGTGTCAAAACTGATATGAAAACCGTAAGTGTTTTGCTGGCTCTGAGCGCGTGGCTGGCACAGGCCGCGGATCTCCCCGTGAAAGAAGTGGTGCTGTACAAACACGGCGTCGGTTTTTTCGAACGCTCGGGCCGGCTGGCCGTGGGTGAATCGGCGCGCCTCGATTTCGATGCCGCGCAAATGAATGATGTCTTGAAGTCGCTGACCATCGAAGAGCGCGGCGGAGGCAAAATTTCGGGCCTGCGCTACGACGCCATGGACCCGCTCTCCCACACTCTGGCCAGCTTTCCCTTCCACATCGATGCCGGGCAGCCGCTGAGCGCCACACTCGATCAGTTGAAGGGCGCGCGCATCGAGCTGCAATTCGGAAATGAAACCGTCGCGGGCACCATCGTCACGGGCCGCCTGGTGGCGGCTAGCGAGAAACAGCCGGAGCACGAACAACTGACCCTCCTGCTCGATAACGGCGATTTGCGCAATGTAGATCTCGGCGCATCGAGCGGTGTTCGCCTCACCGATCCGAAATTGCAGGAGCAGTTCAAAGATTACCTGGGTGCAGTCGCCGGGGCTCGTTCCAAGGAGAAGCGCAGCGTCTATATCGATTCGACCGATGCCAAAGAACGCGACATCGTCGCCAGTTACACCGTGCCGATGCCCGTTTGGAAATCGAGTTACCGCCTGATTTTCACGGAGAAGGGACAGCCGGCGCTCGAAGGCTGGGCGATTGTCGATAACACTACCGGCGAGGATTGGGACAAGGTCAATCTTTCTCTGGTCTCCGGCCGTCCGATTTCGTTCATCAGCGAATTGTACGCGCCGCGCTACCTGGACCGCCCCAAAGCAGAACTGCCGGACGACCGCGCGGCCGCGCCAGTAATTCACGAGGGAGCTTACGATCAGCCGGTAAGCGCGTCCGCCGCGGGCCGCGCGTTCGCCGAGCAATCAGGTCAGGGCCGTGCCATTAATGGCAGGTTAGGGAGTGGTGCCGGCGGTGGCGTTCTCGGCAGCATCCAAGCTGCTGCTGCGCCTCCGGCACTGGCGCCTGCAGCGCAAAGCACCATTGTCGCCGATGCCGCAGCCGGCGATCTGGGTGAACTGTTCGAGTACCGCATTGCTACTCCGGTCACTATTCGGAAGAACGAATCGGCTATGCTCCCCTTCCTGCAGCAATCGCTTGAAGCGCGCAAGCTGCTCATCTACTCACAGCGCGGGTCCGAGCACCCCACCAATGCCGCGGAATTGACCAACACCACCGGAAAGACTCTGGACGGCGGCCCGATCACTGTTTATGACGACGGTGCTTACGGCGGTGAAGCGCTCATGGAAACTCTCAAAGCCGGCGATAAACGTCTCATCAGCTACGCCGTGGACCTGGGAACGCGCGTCACACCAGCGTTCGGCAATAAAGCGGCGGTGGTACGGGAAATTCACGCCAGCCGCGGCGTGCTCACCAGTGTCCTGGCGGCAGAAGAGACCCGCACCTACACCATCCGCAATGTAGACCAGAAAGCCAAAACGTTGATCATCGAACATCCTTTACGCCCCGGCTACACTCTGCTGAACCAGAAACCTTCGGAAAAAACTTCCAGCGCGTACCGCTTCGAGATTCCGCTTGCGCCCGGCGCCACCAGGGAGTTTCCGGTGATGGAAGAGCGCGTATATAACGAGACCCACTCCATCACCAACCTGACTCCCGACGCGCTGCTGGTCTACGTGCAGAATCGCGATCTCAACGCCACGGCGCGGAACCAGTTGCAACGCATCGCAGACCAGAAATCGCAGATCGGCGAAACGCAGCGCGCGGCTGAAGACTCTGAAAGCCAGATCCGCGATCTGACCTCCGATGAAGACCGCATCCGCCGCAACATCGAAAGCCTCAACAGTGTCAGCGGGCAGCAACAGCAGGTGCAAAATTATGCGCGACAGCTTGATGCCCACGAGCAACAGCTCGCCGCTTTGCGCGACCGGCAGGCCGGCCTGCAAAAGAAAAAGTCGGCGCTCGAAGCGGATCTGAGTAAAATGATCGACGGTCTCTCTTTTTAAGACCTCCGCATTTGAAACTGGCGATCATCGGCTATGGCGGCAGCGTGTCGATTAACCCTGGTATCGCGCCGGCGGCGTACGGCAGTTTCAGCGATCTGGTTAGCCTGCTTTGACGCGCGCGCAGCGCTACGCGCGGCCGGACGCGGCCTGCCCGGAAATCGCCGCTGCTTCGATTTTTTTCAGAGGCCACATCTGAAAGAACTCTGCGAAGAAAATCAGAAACGGAAAAGTGACGGCGAGCAACGCGGAAGCCAGCCAGATTTCGTAGTCGTAACCCGGCGGCCCCGGTTTCACTGCGCCCGATACAACAGGCGCGAGCGCACCATAAGCGAGCGCGAGGGCCTCTCCGATCACTGCGGCAGTAATTGTGCTCACAACGCCACGCAGCGGCTGTTTCATCCCGGGAAACAACGATCCCTGCAGCATGTTCAGCACGATGATCGTGCCGAAAATGAAGGGGATCGGCACCTCCACCAGGAATGCCACTACATCCATGCCTGCGACGTGGACACCCAGATAATAGGCCAGACCCCCGATCGCCAGCGCTAATGCGGTCCAAACCAGCCCGAGCACCGGCTGTTTCATGATCGCCGGAGATTTTGTAAGCGGCCACAGATCGAAGTGCAATAGCAGGAACAGAACCGATAGCGCCGCCATCTCGAACACAAGCACGTTCCAGGCGTTGAACAGACCATGGGGGTCGAGCGATGGCGCATATACGGGCGCGCCTTGCATAAAGCTGTAATTGAACAGCAGCCGGAACAGCAAATAGTTCACGATGTAGCACGCCGCCAGCAGAGCGAACCCTGCCGCTACCGGTCCCTTGAACAGACTCATGAAAGGCCAGCCGCCGAACATGACAGCGAGCCAGAAAGTCACGATCACCGAAGTGATGATGCACATGACCGCCATGGGTGGCGGCGGCCCGATACGGCCTCCCACTGTCACGAAGTGCACTACCGCCACCAGCGCACCCACGGCCAGACACAGCAGAATCAATAGCAGGCCCTTGCCCGGTTGCCCGCGCATTCCGGCAAATCCGGGATGCTTGCAGCCCCAGGTGATGCCGATTACCACTTCCATAGGAATGAAGCAAATGGTGAGATACGCGACCCAGCCCATGAAAGTCGCGCCCGCGAACAGGGAAATGAATCCCAACGAAATCGCCATCACCAGCAGGGAAGCGACGATTCCCAAAACAGGCTGTTTCACGGCGGTTCCTTTCGGCTAGTGGGCGGTTAGTGAGCCGCTTTCTGCAGGATTTGCGAAGGATCGGCCCCTACGCGTCCGGAGACACGTTCACCTGTCAGCCCGGCCAGCTTGAAGTTGAACTGAATGCTTTGCAATTCGGGATAGGGAGAGGTGGGGTCGTGGCGGTTCACGTCCACCACCAGGGATTCCGACGCGCCGAACACCGTGTCGGAGTCGAGATGCGGATCGCCGGTGAGATACAGCGCGGTCACCACCTCACGGTAGCCGGGTGCGCTCACTACGAAGTGGATGTGCGCGGGGCGGTAGCCGTGGCGCTGCTGCGCGCGAATCATGTCCCCTACGGGACCGTCCATGGGAATCATGTAACCGGTCGGGGCGATGGTGCGGAGATTGAAGCGGCCTTCGGAATCCGTGTAGAAGCGGCCGCGTAAGTCCATCTCAGAGGGATCGAGCTTCTGCAAGTCGTACCAGCCTTCTTCGTCGGGCTGCCAGATCTCAACGGATGCATTGGGAATAGGCCGTCCCGCGGCGTCCTCTACCCGGCCATAAATAACGGTATCGGGCTGCTTCCCTTTGCCCACAATCGAGCTGCCTAAGGGGAGCGTCGGCGAATCGCTGCGATAGAAAGGCCCCAGGAGACTCGATTTGGTGGCGTCTTCGAGCGCGCGCCGATCATGCATCGCATTTACCAGGGCGCTCAGGCCCAGCGTGTCCGATAGCAGAATGAACTCCTGCCGGAACTCGGTGCACTTGTGTCCCACAGCAGTCAAAAACTTGATAGCCCCCAGCCATTCCTCCGGAGTCAGGTCGACTTCGCGAGCGAAGGCGTGCAGGTGCCTCACCAGCGACTCCATAATCTCCTTAAGGCGCGCATTGGGCGTGCCGGCCATTTGCTCCAAGGCAGCTTCGGTGATCGTTTTTTCGTCGATTGCCAACATAGGGTGGTCCTCTCTGCGGCTCACTGGCCGAATAGCGGTGCGACTCCGAGGAGGCTATCACAGGGTCGAATTGTGCGTCAAGCAAGCCTCGGCAGCAAACCTGAGGGGTCCGGATTTGTTTCCCGTTAGCGCTACCGACAGACGGCTCCACACGGCTCTTTTCATCCGTTTCATTCCGAACTATGGCGCGGAACGATTCGCCTCGCCTGGAATGCTGCGTTGTGGCGGAGTGGCTGCGCTCCGATTCGCCGCTATACAAGTGGGTTTATGAGGTGTTGGCCGTTCCCGAAGAGGGGGCCAGAGTTAACACCCAAGTGACCAGTCAACCGGCCCGGCGCAGGTTCGGGCTTGCGGGACAGTCCGCCGGCTGGCGGATCATAAATGTCGACACCGGCTTCATGAGCGGACTGAGATTGGTCAAGGCGCTCCTCAGGGCCAGCAGACTACAATTGCTTTGCCGCGTGTATTCCAAAACGGGAGTAAGCACCTCCCTATGGATGTGCAGGAATTGGGTGACAATTTCCGGATCGCGCCAGCCGCGTGCTGTCTCGTCTTCAATGATGAGGACCGCCTCTTGCGGGGTAAAAGCCCGTTTATAGCACCGGGAATTGGTGAGAGCATCGTAAATATCCACGACTTGCAAGATCCGCGCCAACAGGGGAATTTCCCTTCCCCGGAGCCCGTCCGGATAGCCGGTGCCATCCCAGCGCTCATGGTGATGCCGGATAATAGGAACCACAGGCGCGAGCGTTACGAGGTGACTGCAGATCTCGGCACCCTGCCCGGGATGAGCTTGCATAGTCACCCATTCTTCAGCCGTCAGCATTCCGGGCTTCAACAAAATCGCATCGGGAATGCCGACTTTGCCGATGTCATGCAGGTATCCGCCGCGATAGAGCGCGAGCAGACTGGCCTCGTCGAGGGATAGCGACATGCCAAGCGCCAAGCTGGTCATAGCCAGGCGTTCGCAGTGCCCCGCGGTTACGTTGTCGCGCTGCTCCACTGCCGCCGCCAAGGCTAAGAGAACCTCCTCGGCGCCGTGTCCCCGGTCGTCGGCAAGCGGCGCAACTCCCTGTTCCGCCGCTTCGTTTTTCAAGGCGTACTTTACTTTGGCCTGATCCCTTGTCATGTTCTAGTACGCATATCGGTTGGAATTTCGAAAAACGCCACAGTACTAAGACAATTTTTTCTGGCTTCGCATGTTTCGCTTCACTGCAGCACCACCGTCAGCGCGCGCCAACTCGAATTTCCAGCGGCATCGTAGGCGCGGATGGTCACCACGTTATTCCCTTCGAGCAAAGGCACTACGGCGGACCACGTGGTGGTACCGGTCGCAGCGCCGGAAGCGCCATTGGAGGTAGACCATGCCACAGAAGTAACTCCGACATTGTCCGAGGCCGTTCCGGAAACACTGATCGAGTCGGAATACGTCTCGACAATCGTCGATCCCGGTGATGTGATCGTGAGCGACGGCGGCGTGTCATCGGGCGTCCCCGGCGTGGGGGCCGGTGTGGGTGTGGGATCGGGCGCCGGAGTTGGCGTGGGAGTAGGCGCCGGTGTGGGTGTGGGCGTGGGAGTTGGCGTGGGCGCCGGTGTCGGCGTTACGGGAGGCTGCGCAGCCGACGAACGGGCGCCATACAGCGCTTGAATGCCCGCGATGTCGTCCGGCGCCAGCCCGGTCACCTTGTGGTAGTAAGGATACATCACGGCTGTAGGGTCGTCCGTATGCGCGAGGCCCAAAGCATGCCCCGCTTCGTGGAGGGCCACGCTGTACACATCCGTATCCGCGCCAATCTGCCAGTTTTCTTCTTCGTTGAGATGCATATCTCCGGCAATCGGCTCCGGATTTAAGGGTACGGGGTAGAAGGTGTGCGCCAGTACCGCTCCGGAGGGGTCAAAAGGGTATCCATCGCCATGCGCCCCGCTGGCGAATTTGATATCCACATTGCGATCGGCCTGGGTATTGGCGCCCGCTACAAAGTTGATATTGGCGTAGGAGGCCCATGTCTCCAAAGCCTGCGTGATCACGGTCTGCTGTGTGTTGGCATCCAGCTCCGGATTGAGCGCCTCGAAGGTGTAACTAAGCGTCACTGAGCCGCTCGAATCCGGCGGCCAACTTGCGCCCGCGGTGACATATTGGGCCACCGGACCGGCCGTCGTAAGCGGCCCGCCGCACGCTTTCACTGGGCCCCCGGAGAGCATTTCCGGGGAAGGAGGTAGGATGTAGGCCACTTCATCGTTCGCCGCCAGTTCGGTAATCGCACGATAAGGCCCGAGTACGACGAAATCTCCCGGCAACAGGCCCGTCTCCTGGAGAATGAAAAATCCCCGCAACCGCAGGAGTTGCTGGGCCGTCTGGGTGGACACGTCCGGCTGCATCATCACCAGAAAGGCGTTATGCGGCCCGTTGGCCAATGCGGGGCTGATCTTGTCGGAAGCCGCGAGGCTTCCCGCCCAGGTTACGCCGAGGCCGCTGAGGTCGGCAGAAGCATCCGCGGAAACCATTAGAGCGTTATCCGGCACATAGCCCAGCACGTGCACGCCCCGCCCGGTGAGAGCGGCTACTGTCGCCGGATCGGGAAAATTCGCAAAATGCAAAATGAAGTGGCGTCCCACCAGTGGCCGGCTGCTAGTGGTGGTATCGATGGACCTGGTCTTCAACCGGATGAGGTCTGCCGCCTGTCCTATGCCTGCAAGTAACACCAGGAGCGCAAGCGCCGCGCCTATGCTCTTAGCGGCGCGGTTGCCTCCTGACGGCCGCGGCCCAGAAGGCTTGCCGCCGCCGATAACGCTTGGAATAAAATGCATTTTAGACTCCAAACTATTTTTTCGGCGCGCCTGAGAGTTTCTTGAACGCACGTGCACCAATTTCATACAGGCTCGCATGCGCGGATACCGCATTCTATGGCTTTTCTTTGCGGGGACGCTCGCCGCCTCCGCCGCCACTTCAGCGCCCGTGTACCAGGTCCAGACAGTCGCGGGGACTGGCTGCTCCAGCGGCAGCGGACCGGCCGCGACCGCCGTCACCGGTACTGCCAACGGCGTGGCCGTAGACGCCGCCGGCAACATCTACTTCTCCGACACCGATAACGACCTGGTTCGGAAGATAAATACCAGCGGCCAGATCAGCACCCTGGCGGGCGCCTGCAGCGCCGGTTTTAGCGGCGATGGCGGACCCGCTGCGGCGGCCCAATTGAACCAGCCTTATGGCGTGGCAGTAGATACGGCCGGCAATGTCTACGTGGCCGATTACGGCAACAACCGCGTGCGCCGCATCGCCACCGACGGAACCATCAGCACAGTCGCCGGCAATGGCCAGGCGGGGCTCGCGGGCGAGAGCGTGCCCGCCGCCTCCTCGCCTCTGCTCACACCGCGCAATGTTGCCGTCGATTCCACCGGCAATCTCTATATCTCGGAGTTCGAGGGTCAACGGGTGCGCAAGGTATCGCCGGCTGGCACGGCTACCACGGTTGCCGGAATCGGCATTGCGGGTTACGGAGGCGATTCCGGTCCCGCGACCTCGGCCCAACTCAACTATCCCGCGGGGCTTGCCTTCGATCCCTCCGGCGCTCTCTATATAGCCGACTCCGGTAATCATCTCGTCCGGAAAGTGGCCGGCGGCATCATCACCACCGTGCTCGGTCCCACCATCAAACTCTCCGGCAACAGCACGACTCCCCTGTTCGGGCCTGTGGGCGCAGCCGCCGATGCGGCCGGCAACCTCTACGTGGCCGAAGGCCAAAGCGGCGCGCCCGCCAGTATCGGCGTCTACAACCTCGCCTCTGGCCAATGGACGCTAGCCGTGATCGGTCCGGCCGGATCCACCGCATCCTCCAACGATGTCGCCGCCGACACCGCCGGCAACTTATATCTGGCCGCGGGCAAACAGATTTGGATGAAACCCGCCAATCCCACCTCCGCCAACAAGCTCCTGGCGGGCGGCGGAACCGGCCTGGGCGATGGCGGCAGCGCTACCGCGGCCCAATTACTCGCGCCCTGGTCAGTCGCTCTCGATGCAGCCGGCAACCTGTACATTGCGGATAGCGGTGACCAGCGAATTCGCAAGGTCGATACGTCCGGCCAGATCAGCACCGAAGCCGGCACGGGCACGGCCGGTTTCGCGGGCGACAACGGACCGGCCAGCGCCGCACAGCTTTATTCCCCCATCGGCGTCACAGTCGATCCCTTTGGCGCAATTTATATTGCCGATACGCTCAACGAGCGCATTCGCCAAGTGAGCACAGCCGGCATCATCGATACCGTGGCCGGCACGGGCCAGACCGGCGTGGGGCAGCAAGGCTCACCCGGAACCCAAATGCCCCTGGACAACCCGGAGGGCGTCTGTACCGGCCAGAGTGGCATGCTCTATGTGGCCGATCTGGGTAATAATCGCGTGTTGCGCGTTCCGCCCGGCGGAGACGTCACCACGGCGGCCGGCAATGGGTCGCAAGGCTATTCGGGAGATGGCGGCCCCGCCCCTATGGCACAACTCAACTCTCCCAGCGCCTGCTCAGTCGATACAGCCGGCGATCTCTTCATCGCCGATACCGGAAACAACGCCATCCGCGAGGTCACTCCCAATGGCAATATCGCCACCGTTGCCGGCATCGGCACCGCGGGTTTCTCAGGCGATGCAGGTCCCGCGACCTCAGCGGCTCTGAATGGTCCGGCCGGCATTGCCGCCGATGACGATGGCAACCTATATATTGCCGACACGTTGAACAACCGCATCCGCCTGGTGACACCGGATGGCATGATCCAAACGATTGCCGGCGGCTCCAGTACCCAGGCCATCGTCCGCCCTGGCGGCCTGGCGCTCGATGGCTCGGGCGATGTATATTTCGCCGAGCCGGACCTGGACCTGGTCGCGAAACTGGTTCCCGCAGCCACGACGTCTTCCGGCACGACCACCACTGCGACCGGTACGGCAACTTCCTCACTCGCAGCCGTGAACGCTGCTAGCCAGACTACCGGTCCAGTGGCGCCTGGAGAGCTGATCACGATTTACGGAACGGGCCTCGGTCCTCAAACCGGAGTCGCCGCGGCGCCGGATGCCACCACCGGCCTGATTCCTACCACGGTTGGCGGCACCCAAGTGCAGTTCGATGGCAACGCCGCGCCGGTACTTTACGCCCAAGCTGGCCAGGTGAATGTACAGGTGCCTTACAGCGTGGCGGGAGAAACCAGCACCAGCGTGGTCATCACGTATAACGGCCAGCAGGGCGGCGCCGTTACTCTGCCCGTCGTAAGCACGGCCCCCGCGCTATTCGCGCCAATCGCCAACGCGGACGGCTCTCTCAATTCACAAAGCCAGCCCGCCGTCCCCAATGGCATTATCACTCTGTACGCCACCGGTCAAGGAGTCTCGACCGGAACCAACGTTTCCGGGCAACCCGCAGCCGCGCCCTATGCTCCGCCCGCAGCCGCAGTGACTCTCACCGTCGCAGGCTTGCCGGCCGGCATCCTGTTCGCCGGAAGCGCCCCCGGACTGGTAGGAGTGATGCAGATCAATGCGCGCATCCCCGGAGGATTTGTCTCGTCGGGCCAAAACTCCGTGGTGCTGACCGTCGGCGGGGTAGCCTCGCCTCCTAGCACTGTCTGGCTGCAATAACGGCCCCGCGTTTCAGCCACAATCCGAACGATCCGCCATTGGCCGATGCTATCCTGAAACCGCATGCAGGCCGCCCTGACCATCGCGGGTTCCGATCCCAGCGGCGGCGCGGGTATTCAAGCTGACCTCAAAACCTTTCACCAGTTCGGCCTCTATGGTGAAGCCGTCATTACATTGTTGACGGTCCAGAATACGCGCCGGTCCGGCCAGGTGACAGTGCTTTCCGCCGGATTGGTGGTGGATCAGTTGGAGGCCGTGCTAGAAGACATTCCGCCTGCTGCCGCCAAAACCGGGGCGCTCGGGTCCGCCGCAATCGTTTCCGCGATTGCCCGCTTGGCCACAACATTCCGCTTCCCCCTGGTGGTCGACCCGGTGATGCTGGGTAAACAAGGGCAGCCATTGCTCGATGCGCCCGCACTCCTCGTGCTACGCGATGAGTTGCTGCCCCGCGCTGCGGTCGTGACACCCAATATTCCCGAAGCCGAGGCACTTGCGGAAATCCCGATTCGCGGGCCCGAGGACATGCTCCGGGCGGCAGAGCGGATTCGGGCGATGGGCGTCCAGGCAGTTCTCGTCAAAGGCGGCCATCGCGAAGGACCAGCAACCGATCTGCTTCTCACGGCGGAAGGATGGCGTGAGTTTTCGGCCCCCAGGGTTCCGGCGCGCCACACGCACGGGACGGGTTGCACCTATTCGGCAGCCATTGCCGCCGGCCTTGCTTCGGGCCTGCTCCTGCCGCTGGCTGTGGCGCGCGCGAAACGCTACATCCACGAAGCGCTCTCCACCGCACCTGGACTGGGCCATGGCTGCGGCCCCGTGAATCACCACGCGGCCATCACATGAAGCGCATGAAGCTCCAGCCCCTTGACGCCCTCTCCCGGATGGGGGAAATTAAAGATTGCACAATCGATACATCTCCACTTTTGCGGCAGCAACCATGCTGTTCGCCGCGAGCGCCGCTAAGGCACAGCAACTGGAACATCCCGCCAAAATTGGCGGGCATCCCAACTTCAACGGCATCTGGCAGGCCCTCAACACCGCCTACTGGAATCTCGAAGCCCATTCGGTCGAACCCTTCAGTAAAGACCCCGAGGAATTCTGGCAGCTCGGCGCTCTCGCTGTGATTCCCGCGGGGAAGAGTGTTCTGAAGGGAGGAGGGAGCATTCCCTACCTGCCCGAAGCGCTCAAACAACGCGATGAGAACCGCTCCAAGTGGCCCCAAGCCGATCCTGAGGCGAAGTGCTATATGCTCGGGGTCCCGCGCGTCACTTACCAGCCCTTCCCTTTCCAGATTTTCCAGGGCAATGGCGATCTCCTCATGGTTTACCCGTTTGCCGCCACTAACCGCGTCATTCACATGACGGATCATTCCGAAGCGCCCGTCGATTCCTGGATGGGTAAGTCCGATGGATCCTGGGAGGGTGACGTCCTGGTAGTCACCACCACAGCAGAAAACGGCAAGTCCTGGCTGGATCGCTCCGGAAATTTCGCCACCAACCAGTTAAAGGTCACCGAACGCTTCAAGCTTCTGGATGGTAACCACATCTGGTATGAGGCCACGCTCGAGGACCCGAAGATCTTCTCGAAGCCTTGGACCATCGAAATGCCCTTATATCGTTTGATCGACAGTAATGTGCAACTGCTAGAGCACAAGTGTGTTCCCTACACGGACCACCTGCTGTATCACGACCTGCTTGGACCGAAATCGCAATCGCAACCGTAACCCGAAATGGCATGCAACAGGTTGCATGCAATAATAGCTAATGCAAAGAAGGAGTCAGGCCATGCAAAGCAAATTGTTAAAAGTTGTAGCGAGTGCCGGGATGCTGATGGGAGCAGTACTGCCCGCGGCGGCACACCATTCTTTTTCCGCGGAATTCGACGCGAGCAAGCCCATTACGCTCGAAGGCACAGTGGTCCAGTTCGAATGGGTGAATCCGCATTCCTGGCTGTCCATCGACGTGCCTAAACCAGACGGCACGGTAGAACACTGGCGGCTCGAAGGCGGCTCGCCCGGGGTATTGCTCCGCCTCGGCTGGAACAAGAATTCGCTGCCCGCGGGAACGAAGATCAAAGTAACCGCCTTCCAAGCGAAGGATGGCGAGTTCCGCGGCAGCACGCGATCGATTGAGTTCCCCGATGGCCGCAAGCTAAGCCTGGGCAGCTCGGCGACCGAAGAAGGCGGCAAACCGCAGCAGTAGGCGGCACACCGGATCAGCGCCGCCACGTGAGGGAGCGGTAATTGCCGCCCCTCAACGGGTGGGCGCCGGGTTCGGTGTCTTCGGGTGCGCCCGCTCGTACCTTGAGTTCGTGATGTAACCACGGATGGCTTCGTTTCCTTCGTGGCAGGCGTACTCGTACATCTGATAGCTGTTATCGAGATGCAGCGGAAACGCTGCTGCCCACGGGCTCACGATCACATCCGGATCTTCTACCCTCATTTCGTAGTCGATTGTATCTTCGGCGGTTCGGGTGAAGCGCTCGGTGATCCGCATTTTCTCCGAGGCCGGATTGAGCGGGGGAGAACCGGGCACGCCCGCGTTGGTCATGTCCGTTTTGCCGTTGAAATTGGTTGTTACCACCACCAGCGTATTGCCTTCCCAGTGACCGCGTGATTCACCCAACCATTCTTTGACCGCAGGGTCGAGCGCGGGCTCGCCATTGGTCGGAATGATGCGAACCTCGTGGGCCATTTCGAGGACAATCTCCACGTAGCCCGGCGATTGCATAATCCTTAAGCCATTGTTGTAGTTGCGCGGCAGCATGGAAACCGGCATGCCGCGGGTGATGCACCGGTCCCAGCTATCGAAGTCGTTTGGGGTATCGAATACCTTCTGGCCCGGCTTGTAGCTCCCGTGCATTTTGTCGTACATCTCTTTGCCGAGCGGCGTCAGCGCAGGGAACCGCCCGTCCTCCGGCTCAATCATCAAAGACGTCTGCCGCAGCACCGTGCTCCCCGAGTCGGCCTGCGGGAT
>JASIAM010000141.1 GCA_030041985.1 Bryobacteraceae bacterium
GGAATGGTAAGTACATGTACTGTCTGGAACATTAATGGATCTATCAAACTTAAACTGCGGACCAATGATATTTATGTGTTTAGCGCTGTGAAGACGGCATACAGGCAGACGCAAAGGGTGGTTAAAGCCGAGGTCGATGAGCCAGGAGAGAAGATTGACACCGAACCTGCACCCATCATGATGGAAAGTACCGAAAAGAACGGTTCTGTGCCTCGTGTACCGACGGAACTGAATGTGGCGCTCCGGGTCCGGTCTACCGTGCGGGTTCGGATCGTTCTATCATCGTTTCAGGTCGAGCAGCCTACTACAAAGGCGGTTCAGCCTGCCTATTGTCCGGACGCAAATGGCCAGGTTCGGTTCGATCCAGCGAATGCTGGCCCGGCGTCGGTATCGGCGTACTCCACATCCTCCCAGGGGATCAAGCTTCTAAACCAGGTCTCCACGGACGCGGACGGGAAATTCAGCCTCCACTTAGGCACTCCCGACAATTTTCTTCTGGTGATTAGCCGGAACGGGTACATACCCGTGATGCAAACCCTTTCATCTTGCGAGGTGTCCGGAGGGAGTCCCTATATCTTGAAGCGGCGCCCGCGTAGCGAAACCAAGGCGTCTGTTCAAACGCTCGAGGCCGCCCGCCGCGAGACCTTCCTTCCGGACATTGCCGAGCAATTGCCGCTGCGGGGATTCCGGAATTTCGACCAACTCGCGTTGCTGGTGACTGGCGTCGCACCATCGGAGCAGGCCAGCGGCATACAAGGTCCCGAGGTTTCTCCGACTTTGGGAACTCCGGGACAGGTCGTAATTAACGGCCTAAGCGGCCGCGAGAATAGCTATACGGTTGACGGCTCCGATGACAATGACGAACTTCTGGGCGTACGGCGCGAAGGGTTTGTGGTAATTAGTCCGCAGCCGGTGGAATCGATTCAGGAATTCCAGGTTCTGTCCGCCGTGGGAGATGCATCCTTCGGGCGCGGAATCGCAGCACAAATCGATGCTCAATCCCGCCCCGGCGGCATCGGACTGCACGGCGAGGCATATGGCTTTCTCACGGATAACGACTGGAATGCGCGTAACTATTTTTTCCAGAACATTGCCCGCGGCCCGCTCGGATCTCCTCTCCTAAGTCAGGCGAATGGGGCGCCGGTTTTGCTCAATGCGAACCCGATTCCAACTGGTACGCCTGCTGCTGGAAACGCACCGTTTTCGCAGTCTGAAAGCGGTTTGGCAGGAGGCGGCCACAAGCTGGGATTCTTCTTTTATGGGTCCTATGAGCGCCGAAACAGCAATGGTTACAGCGAGCACGATTTTGCTGTGCCCACAGTGGCCCAACGGGCTATTGGCGGTCCCGGCGGCGGCACGGGCGAGACAGGCTTCCAGTCGGGCGGTAGCGGATTCTTTCCGGCGACTCTACCCGGCAATGCCATATTCAGCTTGTACCCGCTCCCCAATAATCCGGCCGGCCCTTATGGCTTAAACACCTATACCGCGCCCGATGCGGAATACCAGCGTGGACGTCTGTATACTTTCCACTTGCAAAAGAACCTCGGGCCGGCGTGGGGCCAGATTTCCGGCAGATACAATCGCACGAGCGAACGTAGCGTGATTCCGGTTACCGGAGATGCTCTCGATTCCACGATTGGACCTCGCATATTGAACCAGAATCTCGCTTTTTTCATTAACTCTTCGAAGTTGGCTTTATCTCCGGTTCGGGATGCCCGGGTTTCCTCGGTGACACGCGTTTCATTTGGCAGAACCGGCATGGACTTCAGCGACGTTGCGGACCGGTCGCCGCTTCCTTCGGATTTATTTCCCGGTCAACCTTTCCTTTTGAACTCCCCCTTAGTTCTAGATGTTACGACTCCCGGCAGCCCCCAACCCACTCTCGTTTCCGCCAACACTCCACAGGGCGCAGCTTATCTGAACGCTCTTGGCCTTTCGGGAATCACAAATACCGAAGCCATCACCGGACCCCTCGGCGAAGTCAAGATGGGTGGCTTTAGCTCGGTGGGCGTGGACGTGTTCAACTTTCCGCAACGCCGTTCCGACAATACGGCGCAAATCGCGAACACAGTAGATATCAGCCTCGCGCACCACCTGATCTCTTATGGCGTGGATGTCCGCCGGATTGACCTGAATAGTAATCTCAACCGAGACGCCGCGCCGCTCGCCGAATTTAACGGAACCTACGGGAATATTTTGGGTGGTTCCACGGCCCCATATATGATTCCGGCCGTAAGCATGGCGGCGGCTGGCATTCCAAGCGACTTCCTGCAAACTCTGACTTCGTCGCCGAACGATGATCTCGCTCTCAATCTCACACAGGTGGACCTCTTTATAAACGACAGTTGGAGAGTTTTGCCGCGTCTCAATGTCGATATGGGGTTCCGCCTCGGAATCCACGGTTCGCCGAACGGACTAAGCCAGCAAGTGCAGAATTCGTTTAATGCGCAAACCTTCGCCTCACAGATTGCCGCGGCCGAAAACACATGTCAACCGGAGTGCACAGGCCGGCTCGCCTATTTGCAGTCGGCGTTTCCGGGGAATTTTTCCAGCCTTTTCCAGGCCGACAAAATCGGCAACGATGGCCGCCTTGGCCTTGCTTGGGATGTGCTCGGTAATGGCAAGCTTGCCGTTCGTGGCGGAGCCGGATCGTATACCGGCGACTTTCCTTTGATCGTGATGTCTGAGTCCCGCAGCACGTTTCCATTGTCTTTGCCGCTCAATATCGCCAATGCTCCCGGCTATGGCTCTATTACGCCCTTTGGCGTTCCTCCGGTGCCCTATAAATTTCTGGTAAATCTTGCCAATCCCCTGGTCCAGGATCAAAATCGGCAATTGCAAGGGATTCTCCAGCCAGGCTCGCTCAACCAGTTAACCCCGTCGGAAGCCGCGGATCCTGTGTCATTGCTGGGGTTCGGATTGAGTACACTCAATCCGACGCTTACCCCAACATATCCCGCAACGCAGTTGAAGCACCCCTACGCTTTGCAATTCGCCCTCACTGTAGAGGGCCAGGTTCGGCCCGGTCTGGTGCTTTCGGTGGCGTACGTGGGGACACAGGGCAGAAAATTACTGCGCGTGACGACTCCGGATACGGCTTTCCGAACCAGAGTGACCAGTAACGGCGCCGTACTGCCGCTAGGCGCTGGAGCGCCTTTCCCTCTCATAACCGCGAACCTTACTCCTGATCTGATCCCTCAATCGCAAGTTGTCGGCTTAAGTGAAGTCGCAATCTACCGTACGCTATACGAGAGCAGCGCGACATCCTCCTACAATTCGCTTCAATTCGAACTACGAAGAACATATTCCAACCGGCTGCAGCTAGGCGCGAACTTCGTGTACTCTCACGCCATCGACGACAGCTCCGACTTCTTCGATACGGCCGGCGAATTCGCTCTACCGCAGGACAGCAACGCCCGGTCGGAGAGAGGATCTTCGGCGTTCGACTCCCGATTACGGACCGCCGGGTTTTTTGTACTGAATTTGCCGGAAGTATCTCCCCAAAGCACCTCTTCAGCAGGGATACTGACCAAGCGCATTTTGAGCGCATGGAAGTTGAGCGGAATTTGGCTTGCTCAGTCCGGCCAACCCTATACGATCAATACGTCGATTGACGTGAACGGCGATGGAAATGCGACGGACCGGTTGAATTCGACGGATGGACTCCTGTTTGAGTCCGGTGGTGACCCGTCCCGGCAGATCGAGGTGGTGAATGCCGCCAACCTGCTAGCTCCGGAAGGACAAAATGGTGCTATCGGCCGGAATACCTTCACGGGAGATCGCCTCTATTCGATGGATTTATCACTGGCGAAATCGATATCGCTGCGGCATGAAGAGCGGTCCATCGATCTCAGATTCGAGGCATTCAACACTCTGAACCATCCCGATTTCGGGATTCCGGATCGCATTCTCGAATCGCCCGGCTTTGGGCGGAGCGTGTCCACCGTTAACAGCCCCAGAACGCTACAAATTGCGGCAAAGCTGCACTTTTGAAGGCCACCGATTACCGCTGGCTGAGTCCGCCGTCCACCGCAAGCACCTGCCCGGTGATGAACTCGGACGCGTTCAAAAAATAAATCACCGCATCGGCGATTTCTTCCGGCGTGCCGCCGCGCGCGGCCGGCGTCACCTCGACAAGCCGTCGGGCTTCGTCGTCGAGCGGGCCGAAGGGGATGACACCCGGAGCGACCGAATTTACCGTGATCTGCGGTGCGAAAGCTTTTGCCAGAGCGCGCGTGAGCATGATCACGCCCGCCTTCGAAGCGCAATAGTGCGCGTGATCGGCCCATGGCCTGAGGCCTCCGAGCGAGCTGATATTCACGATGCGTCCGCCGCCCGATTGGCGCATGAGCCGCGCGCCCTGCTGGCAGCAGAAAAACACGGCCTTCAGATTGACGGCATGGACAAAGTCCCAATCCTGTTCGGTGATCGCTAGCGGATCGATGCGCGTAAAGCGTGCCGCGTTGTTGACCAAACCATCGAGGCGCCCCATCCGCTGCGCGACATCTTGAAACAGCCGCTCGATTTCCGTGACGCGCTCCAGATTGGCCGAAAACAGCGGTGCTCCGCCTGCTTCGGCGGCCGTGCGCCGCGCTTCCGCCTCCGAACGATGATAGTGAATGGCCACGCGAGCGCCTTGCGCGGCCAACCGGAGCGCGATGCCCCGGCCGATGCGTTTGGCGGCGCCCGTCACCAGCACCACGCGCCCTTCCAGGCTCACGGCAGAATCTCTTCCCGGACTGTCAGGTGGCGGATATAATCGCAATCCAGATCGTAGCCGAAGCCGGGAGCGTCGCGGATTTCGATTGTGCCCCGCGGCGTGACTTCTACCGCCGGATCGATAATGTCTCTTTGCCAATAGCGGCAGCTCGCCGACACATCTCCGGGGAGCACGAAATTCGGCAGGGTTGCAAGCGCGATATTGTGCGCCCGCCCTATGCCCGATTCCAACATGCCGCCGCACCATACGGGGATGCCAGCGGCTTGCGCGCAATCGTGCACGCGGCGCGCTTCGCGGAAGCCGCCCACGCGTCCCAGCTTGATGTTGATGATGCCGCAGGCGCGGAGGCGCGCTGCTTGTTCTACATGATGGGCTGCGCGGATGGATTCATCCAGGCATAAAGGGGTGCGCAGTTGTGACTGCAGTTGCGCGTGATCGATGATGTCGTCGTGACCGAGCGGCTGCTCGATCATCATGAGAGAAAAATCATCCAGGCAGCGCAGATGAGCGGCATCGGCCAGAGTGTATGCTGAGTTCGCATCGGCCATCAGTTGGATGGACGGGAAGCGCTCGCGCACCTGGCGCACTACCTCCACATCCCACCCTGGCTTGATCTTGATTTTGATACGTTGATAACCCGCGGCCAACTCGCGCTCGACGGTATCCAGCAATTGCGCGACGCTGTTCTGAATACCAATGGAGACGCCACAAGGGATTTCGCGGCGGGCGCCTCCGCCAATTTTGCGCCACAACGGAACTCCTTCGAGGCGCGCTTCGAGATCCCAAACGGCCGCTTCGAGGCCTCCACGGGCCATCAAGTGGCCGCGAATGTGTTCGCTGAGCGGGCCTACATCGGCGGCACTAGCAATAGCCTGATCTAACAGGCGGGGCGCGACGTAATCGCGTAGAATCAGCCACGCCGATTCTGTCCACTCTTCGTTATAGAACGGGTCCTCGCCGGCCGTCACTTCGCCCCAGCCAGATATGCCCTCGGCCTGAACTTCGACCAGAATGATATCGCGCTCCGTGGTGCGGCCGAAGCTGGTTTCGAAGAAATGGACGAGCGGCATGCGGATCTGGCGGAGCACAATGCGGCCGATTTTCATGGCCACCGCCCCAGCAGATAAACGCCTTCGGCTTCGCCGCGATCGAAGCCGACAACCGCTAGTCCGTTCGTGAAACAAGCCTGGAAACGGGCTGCATTCGCGCGTTGAATTTCGCGAGATCGTTCGGGTTCCTCGCGCCGCATGCGATCGATACCGGCGGGAACTGCAATGCGCTCCTCGATTTTGCGCGCCGCCCGGGGAGCCTCGCCCCGAGCGATCCACCATTCGGCTACACAGCGATCGGTGGGCATGCCTAAGTCCAACGGGCTCGAGCTTTCCCCGTATTGGTTCTCTACATAGCGGCGCACAATTGCGCCTAGCCGCTCGATATTGAAGTAGGCGTTTTTCACATTGAGCGGATCGAAGGTCCACTCAATCAGGTCGATCCCGCGAACCACCGCCGCCGCGCGCTGTTCGAGCTTCAGCCGCCGGCCTAGGCCGGAATTGCGATAGGCGGGGAGTACAGCCAGCATATGGCTGTGCCAATAAGCATGGCCATCGCGCTTGATTCCCGGCATAGCGAGGCTGAACCCCACCATTTGGGCGTCATCAAAAGCAGCTAGCACAAGGCCGCCGATTTTGTTGACCACAATGTAGAAGCGCAGCGGAAAAACTTCAATATCAGTGAAGCCCCAGGTACACTGTTGCAACCGGAGAGCCTCGGAAAATTCGGCAATCGTCGAAAGCGGGCGAACGCCGATCACGGTTTTTGTTCCCGTTTCGCTCCCTGCCACAACTCCTCAAGCTGCGCCATATCGGCATCTTCCAACCGCTTGCCTTGCCCGGCCAGTTCCCGTTCCATATAGCCAAAGCGCGCGCGGAACTTGGCATTAGTTTTGCGCAAGGCCTGCTCGGGATCGACTTTCACGAACCGCGCCAGGTTCACCAGAACGAATAACAAGTCGCCAATCTCGTCCTCCAACTGAACCGGAGATCCGTTGTTGCGGGCTTCGGCCAACTCAGCCAGTTCTTCGTGGAGTTTTTCAATCACCTGTTCCGCGTTCTCCCAGTCGAACCCCACGCCTGCAGCCCGCGAACTGATCTGCTGCGCCTCTACCAGGGCGGGCATCGCGCGCGGCACAGAGTCCAAAAGGCCGGCGTTCGCTTTTCCCTGGTCCTTCTTTTCTGCCGCCTTGATCTCTCCCCAAATGCGTTTGACGTCACTGGCCGATTGGGCCTGCTCCTCGCCGAAGACGTGGGGATGCCGGCGGATCAGCTTTTGATTGATCGCGTCGAGGGAATCGCCAATGCCGAACAGCCTCTGTTCTTCGGCCATCTGCGCATAAAATACCGCTTGCAGCAACAGGTCGCCTAACTCCTCGGCAACTTCCTTCCAGTCTCGCCGGTCGATAGCATCGAGCACTTCATAGGTTTCTTCGAGGGTGTAAGGCTTGATGCTGTCGAAGGTCTGCTCGCGGTCCCACGGGCAACCTCCTGGCCCGCGCAAACGTGCCATGAGCGCGATCAGTTGCTGAAATTTTTCACCGGCGTTGGCGTCCGAGCGAGGAACCATAGGACCTTTAGCTTAACAATACGGGTCACGTAACGCGCATGCAACACGTTGCGGAAGAGGTTAGCGGATACCGGCGGCTCGATCCGAACGCCGGGACCGGTCCGGCGAAGCCGAACGGCGCTATGATTGCCGGGCGTCAGTAATCGCGGGGCTTCTTATCGCTTGCGCTGTCCCTGCGCCTGGTGACGGATCTTTTTCTTCATCGATCCGCGAGCCGTTCCCGCGGGCCGTTTGGCCTTGGGAGCGGCCTTTTTGCGGGCGGCGCGCTTGACTTTCTTTCGTTCCAGTTTGTCGGTCAGGTTCTTGGTGTTCATCAGTTTCGTTTCAATCCTGCGTATTTTTCGACCAATTTCTTCAGCCCGTAACCGGGGAAGTTCACCGTGATCTTAGCATCGTCTCCCTGGCCTTCGCGACGCACCACCGTGCCGCGGCCATATTTGGGGTGGTCAACAGTCATACCAGCGCCAGCGGCTTTGTGGGGCCGGGCGCTGGTTACTGATGGGGGCACTGGCGGTTTAGTTTGCGCTCTTGGGGCTTCTGCTTTCGCTGACGCTTGGGGCGGGGAAGGCTGGAGACCCTTCTCCCGGAAAAACTGCGCAATGCTATCGAGCGAATTGACGGTTTTTCCGGTGTACATGTTGCGCTTCACCGACTCGTGTACTTCATGGCGTTCGACGAACAGATCGATCTCGCGGGGTTCCTCTCGCGCACCTAACGGGGCGATCAACTCCACAGGAACCTCTTCGAGGAAGCAAGACCTCACGGAACGTTCCGGGTCGCGCCCGCCAAAACGGCGGCGCCACTTGGCCCAAGTCAGAATCAGCCGTTTGCGCGCGCGCGTCATGCCGACGTAGCACAAGCGCCGCTCCTCTTCGAGCGCGTCCGGGGAAACATTGGACCGGCTGTGAGGAAACAGGCCATTTTCCATGCCCGCGATAAACACCACGGGAAACTCCAGGCCCTTGGCGTTGTGCAGAGTCATCAGCGTTACGGGCGCGGTTTGGTCGTAGGCATCGGCTTCCGCTACCAGCGCCGCATGGTCCAAGAAATCGGAAATGCTCTCACCTCGCTCGGCCGCTTCCGCCGTCGCGGTGACCAATTCATTCAGGTTCTCGATTCGCGTCTCCGCTTCCGGCGTCTTTTCCTGTTCCACCATCTGGCGGTAACCAGTGCGCTCCAGAATAAAGGGGACCACCTCCGGCAGGGGGCGCGAATTGGCCGCGTCAGCCAGCTCGCGAATCAGGTCGCGAAAGCTCACCAGCGCGGATTGCGCGCGCGCCGCAAGTTGCTGGCCATCAATCATCCGCTCCACCGCATCCCACAGGCAGAGATGCTGTTCGCGCGCCACGGCCTCGATCTGCTCGAGCGTGGTGCGCCCGATGCCGCGCGCGGGAACGTTGATGATACGCAATAAGCTCGCGGAATCGGAAGGCGAAAGGGCCAGCTTCAAATACGCGATCGTATCCTTGATTTCCGCCCGCTGATAGAAACTGAAGCCGCCGACGATGTTGTATTTGCGGCCGTAGCGGCGCAGCGCCTCCTCGATCTGGCGGGACTGGAAGTTGGTGCGATAGAGAATCGCTACATGGTCTTCGGGGCGGGCGCCAAGCAACTGGTCAGCCGTATGCGCGATAAATAACGCCTCATTCTCGCTATCGTAACCGGCATACAAGCCAATCTTCTCACCGGCCGCCGATTCGGTCCAAAGTTTCTTACCAACGCGCGCCTTGTTATTTTCCACCACGGCCCCCGCAGCGGCCAGAATATTCTTTGTGGAGCGATAATTCTGCTCCAGCCGGATCACGTGCGCTTTGGGAAAGTCACGCTCGAAATTGAGAATATTGTGGATGTCCGCGCCGCGCCAACTGTAGATGGACTGATCTTCATCGCCCACCACGCACAGGTTCTGATGCGATTCCGAGAGCAGGCGCATCAACTCATACTGGCTGCGGTTGGTGTCCTGGTATTCGTCCACCAGAACGTAGTTCAAGCGGCGGTTCCAGGCCTCCCGAGTGGCTGCATCGTGATACAGCAGGCGCACGGCCTCAAGCAGCAGATCGTCGAAATCCAGGGCGTTGGCAGTGCGCAGCGCCGCCTCGTACGTTTCATAGAGTTTGGCCAACCGCTCGCCATCGCGGTTGGTCGCGGCCTGGTAGAGATCCTCGGGACTCTCTTTGCGATTCTTGGCGTGGCTGATGCGCGAGAGAGCGGCCCGATATTGCAGAAAATCTTTCTCATCGAGATCCAGGGCGCGATAGGCCGATTTGATCACACTCAATTGATCGTCGTCGTCATAGATCGTGAAGCGGCGCGTGAAACCGGGCCGAATGGCCGATAAGGGTTCGCCATCGCGCCGCAGCAAGCGCACGCAGAAGGAATGAAACGTAGTAACCGTAGGATGCGAACTGCCGGTCACCCATTCCGGTCCGGCTTCCGCCAGGAGCGCATGCACCCGCTCGCGCATTTCGGCCGCGGCTTTATTGGTAAACGTCACAGCCAGGATCGCCGAAGGCGGCGCCTTGCGCTCGGTGACGATATACGCGATGCGGTGGGTGATCACCCGCGTTTTGCCGCTGCCCGCGCCCGCCAGTATCAATAGCGGTCCCTCCGTATGCAGAACGGCCTCGCGCTGCGGGGGATTCAACCCCTTCAAGAAGTCCATGAGCGAGGAGACACTCCGAGTGTAGCATGCAAGCGCGCGTGCTCCACGCAACAGCTCACTTGGAATTTACAGGGGAACGGAGCGGCGTACCCGGCCCTGGTGGAATCATCAAAGCGGTGACTACTAACAGCACGAGCGCGATCAGCATGATCACATCGGGATCGGTCATTGATTCTCCTCCGCGTTCGTAAACCTGGACTGCTACCCACGAGCGATCTATAACAGGGAAGGAGAACGTGCGTTTTCCGCCTGAGGGCGCCTGCGTTCAGACTGTATGAACCACTACATATTATCACAACAAACGGAGCAGAAACGGCTCCCCGATCCCACTCTGTAGATCCCTATCGGCCGCATGAGAGAATGTCATCGAGCCTGATGAAGACATTCACCATCGCGGTCATCGCGGGAGATGGCGTGGGGACCGAAGTTATCCCCGAAGGAAAGCGGGTGCTGGAAGCCGCCGGCCAAAAACATGATGTGAGCTTTGCGTTTCAGGATTTCGACTGGGGCGCCGGTCATTTTCTGCGCTGGGGCCGCATGATGCCCGCCGGCGCGATTGACCTCCTGCAATCCTGCGACGCCATTTACCTGGGCGCGGTCGGCCATCCGCAGATTCCCGATCACACCACCTTGAATGGACTTCTGCTGCCCATTCGCCGCGCCTTCGATCAATACGCCAATGTGCGCCCGGCGTACTTGTTTCCTGGAGTCGCGTCGCCGTTGGCGGGACGCAGAGATGGCGCAATCGACCTGGTGGTGGTTCGCGAAAACACGGAAGGCGAATATGCGCAGGTAGGCGGCTTCCTGTACCAATTCCAGCCCGAAGAAGTGGCTGTGCAGACCTCGGTTTTCACGCGCCGGGGTATCGAACGCATCGTGCGCTTTGCCTTCGAACTGGCCGTAAAGCGGAACAAAAAAAGGCGGGTTACCTCCGTAACGA
>JASIAM010000142.1 GCA_030041985.1 Bryobacteraceae bacterium
CTCGCGCAGCGGGAACGCGGCTTTCGATCCCTGGGATGCTTCGTCATCCAGCAAAACATAACCGGAGATCCAGCGGTTCAGATAGGTCGCAACATTATCACGAGTCATGAAGCTGCCGATCTTGTCGCGCATAATGACTTTGATATAGTGCGCGAAACGCGAGGCCGCCAGCATATAAGGAAGCATGCTCGAAATGCGGGAGTTGGCATTGGCCTGGTTGGTGTCGTAGAGCTTGGGCTTATTGGTGGTCTGGCCGCCGAAAAACGCCGCGTAGTCGGTGCCTTTGCAGTGGCACAGGGCAATAAAGCCCAGGTCGTTCAGTTCTTTCTCGCGGCGATCAGTGATGGCGATTTCCGTGGGACATTTGAGCGCGATATCGCCTTCATCCGTTTTGAAGGTGTGGGCCGGCAATCCCTCGACGATGCCGCCGCCTTCCACACCGCGGATTGCGGCACACCAACGGTAGAGCGCAAAGGCATTGGTGATGCGCTGGGCGAGAACATAAGCCGAACTTCCCCAAAGATACTTCGAGTGATCCTTGCCGCTCACATCCTCTTCAAACGCGAAGCCCTCCACAGGAACGGTCTTGGCGCCGTAGGGAAGGCGCATCAGCACGTGGGGCAAGGTGAGAGCCACATAACGGGAATCTTCTGAGTTGCGGAATGACGTCCATTTGATCAATTCGAGCGATTCGAAGCCTTTTGCCAGGTCGCGCGGCGTGCCCAGTTCGGTAAAACTCTCCCAGTCGAACAGCTTGGAACTGGCCATCGCGAGGAAAGGCGCATGCGCGGCGGCGGCTACATTGGACATTTTCTCGAGAATGGAAATATCCTGCGGATGCCGTCCGAATTCGAAATCGGCAACGAGACAACTGTACGGATTGCCGCCGAAGGTGCCATATTCATCTTCGTAGATGCGCTTGAACATCACGCTCTGATCGAATTCGGTGGCCTTCTCCATGTCAGTCAGCAGTTCCTGCCTGGTCAGATTGAGCAGCCGCAGCTTCAACATCGTGCCGGTCTCGGTATTCATGACGAAGTAGTTCAGCCCCCGCCAGGAGGACTCCAGCGCCTGGAATTCCGGGTCATGCATGATTTCATTGAGCTGATCGCTGATCAATTGGTCGATCTGGGCGATGCGCGTCTTGATCGAGGCTACGGTATCGGCCGAGACCTTCATGCTCTGATCGACAACCTGATTGACGAACTCCGCCACCAGGTTGCGCGCGTAGGGCTGCTGCGAAGGATCTTTCGCCATCCTGCCCTGGAGGACTACCTGGTCGAGCAGGCTCAAAGTAGCTGTGGAACCGCCATTAGTGGGCGTGTCCGAGTGTTGGGTTTCGTCAGGCATTGAGTCCTCCGTTGGGCGACTTCGACGCTTCCGCCTCCGCCGTGGCTTTGATCTGCTTCAACCCGTCTGCATCGTGCACGACTTTTTGCAAAGTAGCGTCCAGGTCGTCATTGCCATCGAGCTTGGCCAGAAGATCGTTCAAGCGTCCGCGCGCTTCGAGCAAAGCGTTGAGTGGTTTCACCTGCTTCACAATCGCCAGCGGGCTGAAATCGTCCATATGATGGAAGCGCAGTTCGACATTCAGCTTGCTGCCGTCTTTTGCCAGTTTGTTATCCACGCGCAATGCCAGGCGCGGTGCGGTCGCCTTCAAAATATCGTTGAAGTTATCGCGGTCGATTTCGACAAACTTGCGGTCTTTGAGTTTGGGGAGGGCGGTTTCCGGCTTTCCGGACAGGTCAGCCAAAATTCCAACCACCAGGGGCAATTCCTTTTTCTGAATTGCTCCCCCAATTTCCACGTCGTAGGTGATCTGGACCCTGGGAGGGCGAATCCGATCGAGTTTGTGTTGGGTACTTTCCGGCATAATCCCAGTCTCCTTTCGTCGCGTATGAAATAGTACTACAAATCGGCCAAAGTCTCCTAAGTAATCGCCCGCAAAACGAAGTGCGGCGCGAGCATTACTTTAACTCATCGAGGGCGCCGCCCCACCCTTTGCGGGCTAGTTATCTGTTACTCTTTCTTGACATCGCCCATCTCTAACAAACGAAAAATCTCACTGAGTTCCGCCTGGTTTCTCACTAATTGGGGCAGTAATTCGGGCAGGGTCAAGCTGCCCCAGAGAATTGCCCGTTTCACCAGATACGGCGCCGGGCTGTGTGGTTCGGTGCGGGCCAAATATTCAGCGGCTTCCGCGAGACGCCGGTAGGCCTCATCCCGGCTGGTGATGGGAGACAGACCGAGCATCGGCCCCACCACTTCCGTCTCCGCCGCCTCCAGGTCACCGGCGAGCGGCACCAGTACCGGCTGCGTTGGCTCGGGCTGGCGCTGGGCCAGCGTGCTCATGATGTAAGCATGAATGGCGGTGAGCACATTCGAGAATTGGCGCAGGCTGGGAGTGTCCTTGCCGCAGAGATGGTCAAGGGTCGCCTCGAGCGCCGAGCACGCTTCCATGGCCAGTTCGACTTCGGCCGCCAGGCTCGCAAAAAATGGCGTGGGCGTGAAAATCACGCTCTGTTGAAAATCGGCCGGGGTCAATTTCGCGGCCTGCTGACTGGCCGCCGCCGAGCGTAGCCTGGGGTCGCTCACCTCGGTGCGGCAGGCGTTTTCCCAGTCGGACCAGCCATAGGCGGGAACGTCCTCGCTCTGGGGGCTGGTGATGGGCAGCAGCTTCAGTTGAACCGATAGCTTCTCGTTGATCCAGGTGATGGGCGCGATGCGAAATTCGAGATCGCCGCTTTTGATTTGGGGATACAGATCGCCCCAGAAACGCGCGGCCAGCTCCCGCAGGAGATCCAGCCCTTCTCGCACGCCCTCAAACCGGTTCCGGTGCAGCCACGCTTCGAGCAGCCAGGCGGCAATCTGCAAATCTTTGGAGCGCGTTCGCAGCTCCTCGATACACATCCTTTCGACTTCACCCCAGTCGGCCTTCTTCAAAGCGCTCTTCCACACGCCCTGGGTGAGGCTCGCATCGTCCTCGCGGCGCGCTTCCGCGATACGGTCGTAGGCGCCGCCGTAGCGCAGGGACTCTCCGGAGGGATGCTCACTCGAAATGGGCGCGAGCAACGCTTCGATGGTTCGCGGTAACGAGACGGCGGCTTTCGCTCCCAAATCGGTCTCCTAGTTTTCGGCCAACGCGGGCGCCTGTGCCGGGAACGGCAGGGGAACCGTGACCGCTTCTTTGCCGCCCGTGGGCACGACGCTGATTTGCAGATAAACGCGCACCTGTCCGGTGGACGGCCCATTTTTCGGCTGCGGCAGCGTGTTGTCGGCCGCAGTGGGGATATAAAAACTCAGTGTTTCCGGCGCTGGGTCAACGCCCCGGTCAAACTCGCCCGCGGTGGGACGGTGGTCCGCGAGCAGGCGGAACAGCGACCAGGGATCGGTGTACTCGAAGGTTACGGTGCGCTGGCGGACGCTCATGCCGGGCTGGTTGCTATCGGCAACGGGAACGAACGGCGAATCGTGGGCGAAGCGGAGAGTGATGCGCACCGGATCGCCCAAGTTCCAGTGGCCGGTGTTTTGCTTCGCGCGATATTGAAAACTTTGTGATCCCACGTCAACGTTCCAATCGAAAATCTGATTGCCTTCGATTTCTTTGCCGCGATTCACCCGAAAATTGACCGCCAGTTCGAAGCCGGGGACCGGATTCTTATCCGCTCCCATAAGAAAGGCTGCGAATACCTGACGGATCGAACCCATTTGGGAGAGAAATGACAGCGCGGCGTCGCGCGATTTTCCCAACTGCGCGTTTGCAGGCGCGAGCCCGGCACGAGAGGCGCTGAGAGTGCCGGCGGCAATTTTGCCGTATTGATCGAACTTGCCGAAGAAGTCCACGAGCGCGCCCGGGACCGCTTCCTGGAAAGCTGTCTGCGGCGCTGCGGTGGCAAAGGGGAATCGGCCCGCCAGGCGGCTGTTGAACAGCGAAGCGATTTGGGTACTGTAAGCCCGCTGAGACAGCACATTACAGCGGGCCAGCGCACCTGTCCGCAGCAGGGTCCGTCGCGCCAGGAAATAGTCCGACCGCCCGGCGGGGTCGCGCGTGCTGTCCTGGCAAGAAGTGTCCGGTGCAATCTTATCCATGCCCGTGCGAATGAAGTCCTCTAGCAGTAGTACCGAATTTCCGGGGGTTTTCTCGGTATAGTTCTTGAGCTGTTGCGAAATGGCGCGCCAGTCCGCCAGCGCCTTGGCTTCCGTTGCGCCGAGGGCCGCGCTTCGGGGCTGCAGAAACTTTACCAGCGGGTCGGCCTGCTGGTTGAGAGCCGTGACCTGGTCGCGCTCGCTATCCAGATAGCTCTTTAGATCGTCGGCGCCCGTGACGTCGTAAGCGGCGAGCGCAAGCGGCTTCTCGCCCTGCCACCAATCGAAGCTCTGATCTCTAACGGCGTAGAGGTTTTTGCTGTTCAGTTGGTTTTCGAGCGTGACGAGCATGCCGGAGGCCTGGCTTACCAGCACGGAGCTGAAGTTGCGTGCGGCCGTCTGGTCCGGAAATTTGCCGAAGCCGGTGAGGAGCCGCTGTAAGACATCGAGCGACTGATCGAAACTTTGCATGGCCGCGCCATCGGGCGATCCGGGCGGAACGGGACCCTGGGCCTCGCTGACATAATCGAGCACATTTCCCTGCAAACGGTCGAGCGCCACGCGTTGCAAGGCTTCGCGCATGGTGGGGGGCACGGCAGGCAGCGAGCCGCGCTCGTACTTATCGTACGCGTCAAACAGCTTACTGGCTTCGAGCAGGGTGTTGCGGTCCCACATAGGACGCGTGGGGTCCAGCCGGCCGGCCGGGGCGGGATCGCGAGCCACGAAAATTTGATCCAGCAGGATCCGCAGGTTCGCTTCGAAAGCCGCGACCGAACCGGTTACCTGAACGGGAACGGCATCCATACCCAGCACCTGGCCGGTAAGGCGGGTGGACTTCAGCGCCAGATCGGCCGTGAACCTACGAAAGGCTTCCTCGCCACGGGCCCGGACCAGACTGGCAAACTGAAAGCCCTGCAAATATTGCAAATTGTTAACTGGGAGATTCAGGGCTGGATACTGGCTCAGGTCGAATTCATCATCGGCAATCCATTGAAATGCGGGGCTGTCCAAATCGTCCGAAACGCGGCTGATGCTATCGGCAATGTCTTTCAGCCCTTGATAGCTGACGGGGGCGCCGCGAGCGGGAAAGCCGTTGACGGCGGTGACCATCTGGTCTACATCGAAACTCAGGCGGTTGGAAGGGCCAAACCAGGCGTCCAAAAATCCCTGAAGCAAATCTTGGGCGTGCCGAACGGGGTTATTCGCGCCCTGAAGTTCGCCCGTGCGAAGGGTAAACGACGGAGCGACGGCGTCGTTGACCATCCTCACGAAATCAGGATTCGCAAAATCGACTTCCGGCAGTTCGGCATCGATCTTGAGGTATTGCAACAACGATTTCAGATCGTTGGCGCCGCTCACCCCGCCAGGCTCGGCAATCCTGTTGTAGCGGGCGATATTATCCTCTAACTCTTTGAGCCCGATAATGTAGCGCGCCCATGCCTGATATTGCGGAACACTGGCAAAGGTTTCGAAAACCGGCACGACGGCGGGGTCAGTAGGCGCGGGCGTTGTGGTCTGGATCAGTTCGTTCCTCTGGAGCGTAAGGCCCTCTCGAAAACCGCCCAGGACGATGGTGCCGAAGGCGCGTGCCAGCGCCACCTGCATATCCCGGCCCACCTGGTTATTCCAGGAAGCCGGCAAAAACAGGGAGCGGAATCCGGACTGCGACACCAAGCCCATGCTGCGCAAGACCTCATTGGTGTCGCGCGCGATTCTCTCCCGCGCATCCTCTTCCGCAGGTGTTTCCAGGCCGGCCGGCACTTGCCTGTAGTCCGATTTGCCGACATCCGAGGCGAGCAACTGGAACAGCGGAGCCAGGTGGTCGCGTTTCAGGGTGGATAAACGCACGTAGCTGGCAAGGGTCCCGATGCCCACCACCAGCACGAACAGCGCAGTCGCAATCTTGGCCGTCATCACGGTACGATTGCGCGACATATCGATGACGGAGAGGGGGCGCGCCAGAATCGATTCCGGGAAAATCTTGCGCTCCAAGAGATGATTCAGGAATATAGGGCGACACCTGCGGCTCTCCGGCATTTCGGATAACGCCGGTGTCCGCGGCGGGGAAGGGGCGAGGCGCGTTTCCCGGGCGGGTTCCGGAACTGTGGCCGGTGCAGTCCCCGCTCCCGCAGCCAGAGCGAGCGCAGGCGCCGGCGCCGGCCTCGGTGCGGCGGCGGCCATATGGACATCGCCACAGAAATAAATGCCGCGAAAATAGTAGGATTCCTGGTACGCCGTGGGCTGAAAAATGAATGAAAGGTATTGCCGCAAAGGCGCGTTCAAAGCGGCGAACTGCGCGGGGAACAGGAACACATCGTCCGGCGCTTGCAACTGATCGCGCTCTACGAAGATTTCCATCTGCTGCTCGACAATGCGCCGCTGCATTTCGCGGCTGCACTCATCCACCCAATCGGCAGAGAACGCGGCATCGAGGGGATAGGGATTCGACCAGCCGAAAATTTCACTGTGCAACTCCTGCGGCAGTTCGGCGGCGAAACCGGAGAAGCCAGGGATCTGGTCACATTTGGTGACCAGCACATAAACCGGCAGGCGCATGGACAGGGTGCGGCGAAGCTGCGCCAATTTGCGGCACAGGAGCTCGGCGCGCGTAGTCAAGTCGGCGGGGGAATTGGCGGACTGCGCGCCCGCCAGCAGGTCTTCCGCGCTGATCGCCAGAACCACGGCGTCCAGGGGCCGCCGGGCGCGCCTGCGCACCAGCAACTGGAGCAGAGCGAACCAGCCCACCTGGTCGGAGGTGCGGCCATCGGCGCGGCGCACCATCTCTCCCGGCACATTCAGTACCAAGCCCCGCTCGTAGAACCACCATTCCGGACCCGCGGGGACTCCGAAAGCGGGCCCGCCGTGGCGGGTCAACGGTGCACTGTTCCCCGCGTGGGCGAGCAGCGTGCTCTTCCCCGCCCCTTGCGGCCCCATCACGAGTAGCCACGGCACCTGGTACCGGTAATCGCGGCCGGCGACATGATCCTTGAGAAAGGCCATGGCACGCGAGAAGGACGTTACCACGCCCTTGGCCGCTATGTTGGGCGACAGTGCGCTCGGCGTGATGGCGTTGCCGGAATCCGCATCGCCGGCCGCTGCGGGCAAAGTTCCCGTACTCTTGCGCGCCTTGCGCAGCGTCAGAACGATCACCACCGCCACCACGGCAATTGCCAATACAACCAGAATCAGAAAGAGCAGCGGGGCAGAGGAATTCATTTCACCGACGCCCTCGGTGCGTTGCGAATGCGGCTTACATAGGCTTCCAGGTCGTCTGCAAGGTGGTGCCAGAGCAGAGATGCCGCGCCCAGCCACAGCAACACAGCGATGGCCAGCCACGCGAACCAGCGGCTGGGAGACGGCAGGCGCCGCGCCATGCCTTCGCTAAGCGTATGGCGGTACGACTCGGGGAACAAGCGGTTCTGGCCGCTGAACAGCTCCGGTTGGCGGTGATATACGCGCAGAAATAATCGCTTCCGATAGGCTTCAATACGGCCGCCATCTTGCACGCCCCAGTACCTTCCGCGAAATCCTAGCGAAAGGGCCATCAAATAGACGGCGTAAACATCGGTATACGATCGGTCAGGCTGGTCCAGCAGGCGATCGAGGCGCGTGAAAAACTCCTCGCCGGCGTTGTGCGAATCGAAAAGCCGGGTTTCGAGCAGATGCGTGCTCCAAAAACGGCGCCCCGGCCAATCCAGGCGCAGAAAGGTTTCGTCCGCCAGCGCAGCCATCACATACTGCACTTCCCGATAGAGACCGAAGCCGATTTCCCCGACGCTGCGGCCGGCAAACAGCGATTGGCGCTCCATCAATCCGGCGAGGCGCGCCAACACGTATTGCGCCTGCGCATCGGCCGCATCGCCGGAAGCCGGTTCGGCGGACGGCAGAGGGATGCCGGCTTCCGCCAGGCGGCGCAAGCGGATCACTTCCGAATAGAAATCCTGGAATTCTGATACAAAGGACAGATTGCGGATATCGGCGACATTCATAGCTGTCCCGGCAGTTTAGCGAAGGAATCTACTAAAATACCGCAAAATGGAGAAGGAAATCACTTCGGGAATTTAAAGGGGGCTATCAGCGGTCAGCTTTCAGCTATCAGCTTTCAGCTTAAAACCACCACCGGCGGCTGGAGGCTAGAACGTTTGGCGCGGGCAGGACGCCGGAGCGCAAATGGGGTGGGGTTTTGGCTGAAAGCTGATAGCTGATTGCTGACAGCTTCGTCACCGGGACCGCTTGCGCACGAAGAGAAGGACCTCCGCGGGCGCAACCGCGTCCGGCCTGCGGTCGAAAGCTTGTAAATCTTCGCTGGCGTGAAGGAATTCGGGGTCGTTGTCGAGTTCAAACAGAAGCAAGCCCTTAGCGGGGATCAGGTCCGCGGCGGTTTCGACGTGACGCCGCGGCACGCCCAAAATGCGGCGGGTGACCAGAGAGGGAATGATGCCACTGGTTCCGATCACGCAATTTGCGCCCCAGGCGAGCATATCTTTTTCGGAAGAACCGGAAGGCCCGCGCAATGCGATGAGCAGCGGTGAAGCACCTGGTTTTGTTTGCTGGGGCAACAGTTCGCTCCACCCGGCCTTGGCGGATAAGACGAAGCCTTCCGTTCCCCGATGGAAGCGGAAGGTGGCCCAGGTTTCCGAAATACCCTCGGCAATTACCTGGAAGATATAAGCTTTGACCTCTTCGAAGGAGTGATATGGATTGCTGTGGTCGTAGGGGGCAAAGACGGGCGGCACCAGCGTGAGGCCCACGCCCGCTACGCTGCCCGCAAGCGAACAGAGCGCCAGGTAGAGCGGGAAGGGATGCGTTTCCCCCGTATAGAGCGCCGCCTCAAACGCCGGTAGGGCGCTTACCAGGGCGTGAATCAGCGGCCGGGCATGCTGTTCCGATTCGAGGCCCGCACCATTCTCGCGGGCGCGTGCGCGGTCCGCCAGATACAAGGCTTTTTCCCGAACATGGCGCGCGATCAGCGAGCTCAGACTCCCCAGCCGCGAAGAAACCGGCACGGAGAGAACCGGATAATCCGGCGACGCCGTAAACACTTCGCCTTCGTAACGGATTCGCAATAGAGGGAAACCGATGTATTTCGGAGGAAGGGGCGCAGGCAGCAGGCTCAGCCGGGGCCGCAATCGAGGGATGCCGTTGCTCGCGTCATCGTCGTTTGGCTTCAAGTCCACCGGCACTGCAGTCACCGATTCGTAACGGTCGAGATCGCCTTCCGCCGCCATTGTCTTGCGCGCCGGAACCACCAGGCAGATGGGCACGGGTCCCTGTTTCATCTGCTCCGCGCAGGGCTTCAATTCCAATTTCAGATCGCCCGGCGCGGCCAGGCTGACGATCAGCCCATCCGGCAGGACGGCCTCCAATTCGGTCACACTGAGTAAGCCGCTAGCCAGCAGGTTGGCGTCCCAATCAAAGCGGCGCACACCCCACTGATAGGGCGCGCACGACAAGCCATAACCCGCGAGCATTTCCTGGCGCGTGTTCATCTGCTCGAAATGCTCGGGGGTGAGCAGCATTCCCTCGTGCCACTGGATGGCCTCCGGTATTTCGCGTGCTTTCATTCCGCCACAGGCCTCATGGTGCTTCCACCGGGCAACTGGTTTTACTGCAATTCGCCATCGGCATGATCTCGAAATCTTCGTCCATCAGATGAATGGCGGCGCTTTTCCCGTTTACCAGCCGCGCGCGGTGGTCCCCTTTACTGAAATAGTTCGCAAAAAGAATAGTAGCCCGCGGCATCGGCCGCAGCGGCAGGTTGGAGCAGGGTATGATTTGCCCCGGCACCCACTCCCGATGATAGACCACCAGGTCGTTGGCTCCGGGATAATCGCGTGTGAATTGCGCGCGCTTTTCAAACCAATCCGCCGCCGAAAGCGCCATGAGTTGTTTGATCAAATCTTTGTTGCGCACCAGCAGCACATCCACCGCGACCGGTTGATTCTGATTGGCGGTAGGAGTGATATCGGTCCGCAAACAGATTGCCTTGACTTTGACAATCTTACTGCAGCCGCCCAGACAACAGATCGTTGCTAAGAGCGTGCAGCAAAGCCGGAATTTTGCCAAGCCTCAAGTGTATACCGAAGCGGCGGGGCTGCGGAATATTTGCGGGCCCTGATCTTACCCGGACAGTCTAAAGAATTCCCCTGGTAAGGAAATCGAGAAGGCCGAGCGAGAGCAGACCTAACGTGGTGATCAGCAATGAAATCAACACAAGATTGCGAATGAGCACGCGGTCGCGCGTGGCGCGGTAGACGATGGGCAGATTGATCAACGTGCTGGCGACACAGGCGATCACCGTGGATACAGCCGCAATCAGAGGGCGCACCTGCCCATGCCGGGACAGCGTCGCCACGGCGGCCGTGGCGCTGGCGCTGCTTGCCAGGCCGCCCAGGGCGCTCACTATGACCGCCCCATAAGACCCCAGAAACCGTTGCCCCAGCGCCGCTACCACCTGAATGACCACAAAGAGCACTCCGAACGAAAACAATTGGCGCAAGGACATCGGCGAGCCGATGTCCAGCCGGACAGAATCAACAGAAGTTCTCCCTTCCCACCAGATAAAGCCGCCCGCCACCAGGGCCATCAAGGCAATAGACGCGGCGGCCGCAACTCCCGCCGGCGGACTGAAAATGAATAGCAACGCCAGGTTGCGGATGAACATCGCGAGAACGGTAAGGAGGTCAATCGTGGTCGCCAGTTGGCGGGACCTCGGTCCGGCGCTCACGATGACACCACTGAGTTCCGCGATGGCAGCCGTACTGTTTACAAGGCCGCCAAAGATGGCCGTATAGTAAAGGCCGCGCGCACTATAAACTCGCAACAATACATAGTTCAGGAAGCCGATGGATGCGATCAGGATTACAGTAAGCCACGCCTCCCGAGGATTCAGCAGATTCCACCGGTCGATGAACCGGTTCGGTAGAACCGGATAGATCACGAATCCGATTAATCCAAGCAGAACCGCCCCCCTCACCTCCTCCTGAGTCAGGCCGCCGGCGAAGCGGGAAAACTGTGGTTTGAGTGACAGCAAAAGGGTCATCAGAACCGCTGAAGCCGTTGGCGTGAATACGTGCCCCTGTCCGATTAAAACGCCCAGAGCAAACGTAACGAACAATGCCGCGGAAGTGGTGGATTCCAGTGGGCGCTGGGTCCACAATGCGCCGATGTTGACGACCACCAGGAGGGAGATCACACCGATCAGTCCGATAAAGATGA
>JASIAM010000143.1 GCA_030041985.1 Bryobacteraceae bacterium
AAGAAAAAGCCCGTGCCGCCGGCGATTGGGAAAAAGCGGCGCAGCTTCGCTACGGCCGCCTCTCGCAAATTGAAAAAGATATCCAGGCAGCGGAACAGGAAATGGAGGCGGTGAAAGAGAAGGCTCTGCTCAAGGAGGAAATTGACGAGGACGATATTGCGCGCATCGTGGCGAAATGGACGGGCATCCCCGTTACCCGTATGCTCGAGAGCGAAGTGCAAAAGCTGGTGCACATGCCCGAGCGCCTCAAAGAGCGGGTGGTGGGCCAGGATGAAGCGGTCCGCCTGGTTTCGAACGCGATTCTGCGTAATCGCGCCGGTCTGAGCGACCCCAGACGGCCTATCGGGAGCTTTATCTTTCTGGGACCCACCGGGGTGGGCAAAACCGAACTGGTGCGGGCGCTGGCGAGTTATCTGTTCGATGACGAGAAGGCCATGATCCGCGTGGATATGTCGGAGTACATGGAGAAACATGCCGTGGCGCGGATGATCGGGGCGCCCCCGGGATACGTCGGCTATGACGAAGGCGGCCAACTCACCGAGCAGGTCCGCCGGCGTCCTTATTCCGTGGTGCTGTTCGATGAAATCGAGAAGGCGCATCCGGAGGTGTTCAATGCGCTGCTGCAGATTCTGGATGAGGGGCGGTTGACAGATGGGCAGGGGCGCACGGTGAGCTTTAAGAACACGGTGATCGTCATGACTTCCAATATCGGCACGGGGATGGTGGAGAAGAACACCATCGGCTTTTCGGTGCACGGCAAGGATAGCAGGACCGAAGACACGCGCAGGCGTTTGCTCGATGCCTTGCGGCAGCAGTTCCGGCCGGAATTTCTGAACCGCATCGACGACATCATCGTATTCAATGCCTTGACGCGGGAACACCTGGGCCAAATTGTGGAGATTCAATTGCGAAATGTACGGCAGATGCTGAAAGACCGTAAAATCGAATTGGAAGTGACGCCGGCCGCCAAAGAGCGGCTGATCGAGGAAGGGTACGAGCCGCAATACGGTGCGCGACCCATGAAACGCGCCATCCAGCGGCTGATTCAAGACCCTCTGGCGCTCAAGCTGATCAGCGGCGAGTTTACCGAAGGTGATACGGTGGTGGTGGATGCAGGCCCGGTTTCCGCTCAGACGGACCTGGTATTCACAAGGAAGGTACCCGTCGCGGCATAAGTGAGGTTGCCCATGAACGCTGTGAAAACTGCGGTGCTGCTTGGTTTGCTGAGTGGCCTCTTCCTGGTGGTGGGAGAGGCCATTGGCGGGCGTCAAGGTCTCTACTACGCCCTGATTTTCGCGGGCATCATGAACTTTGCGGGGTATTTCTTCTCCGATAAAATCGCGCTTTCGATGTATCAGGCGCAGCCGGTGTCGGAAACGGAGAACCCCGAAGCTTACCGGCGCGTAGAGCCGATTGTGCGCAATCTCTGCCACCGCATGGGTCTGCCCATGCCGAAGCTGTACCTGATTCCGGAAGATTCGCCGAATGCTTTCGCCACCGGCCGCAACCCCTCACATGCATCGGTGGCGTTCACCACCGGCATCCTGCGGCTCATGAACGATAACGAGATCGAAGGGGTGGTAGCGCATGAGCTGGGCCACGTGTTGCACCGCGATATTCTGATCAGCTCGGTGGCGGCGATGGTCGCGGCGGCCATCACCATGCTGGCGCGCATGGCCTTCTGGTTCGGCCCGAGGGGAGATAATGACGACGACCGTGGCAGTATGTGGGGTGGCTTGCTCATGATGATTCTCGCTCCGATCGCCGCCATGCTGATTCAGATGGCCATCTCGCGCTCGCGCGAGTACGATGCGGATGCGGCATCGGCGAAATATGTCGGCTCGCCGTACCCCCTGGTCAACGCGCTGCAAAAGCTCGACACCTGGTCGAAGCGCATTCCCATGGATGCCTCGCCCGCCACGGCACACATGTTCATCATCAAGCCGTTCACCGGTGAGTCCGTGATGCGCATGTTCTCTACGCACCCCTCGACGGAAGACCGGATTGAGCGGCTGGAACATATGAGATGAGCGGGGCAAAAGCCGCCATACATCCATGAACCAGATCCGGGTGAACCGGAAGGCGGCTGACCGAGTCGCCTCTGGTCACCCGTGGATCTTCTCGAGCGACCTGGCCGACCGCAAGGGCGCACGGCCGGGCGAAGCTGTCACCGTTCTCGATCACCGTGGGCGGCCGCTCGGCATCGCCCACTACAGCGCCACTTCTCAGATCGCCTTGCGGATGCTCTCGCGGCAACTCGAAGAGACCGGCCGCGAGTTCTACCTGGGGCGCTTGCGGGCCGCTGAAGAGCACCGCCGCAGGGTTGTCCGTCACACAGACGCGTACCGGGTGGTGCACGGGGAAGCGGATCTACTCCCCGCGTTGATCGTGGATCGCTACGCGGATTATCTGGTGGTCCAAACCCTTGACCAAGGCATGGATGCTGCCACGGCTACGATCGTTTCGTGCCTGGAGGAGATATTTCACCCGCGCGGCGTGATAGCGCGCAATGACGCAGCGGTTCGCTCGAAAGAGCGACTTCCACTCGAAACGAAAATCCTCTGCGGCGAGGTTCCTGAAGGCGTGCCGATCCACATGAATGGCTTCGAGCTGCGCGCCGGCCTGTTGCGGGGACAGAAGACGGGCATCTTTCTCGATCAGCGCGAAAATTATCTGGCGGCGGCTCGCTACGTGCAGGGCGGCCGCGTTCTCGATTGCTTCACCTCGACTGGTGGCTTCGCGTTGCATGTCGCGTCGAAGTGCCAGAGCGTGGAAGCGGTGGACAGTTCCGGTGTTGCGCTGGCGGCCGCGGCGGCGAACGCTGCTACCAACGGCATTAGCAATATCGAGTTCCGGGAAGCCGACGTTTTCGATCTGCTGGCCGGCTATGCCGCGGCGCACCACTGCTTTTCGATGGTCGTGCTGGATCCGCCGGCCTTCGCCAAGTCACGGCGCAATATCGAGGCTGCCCTCACGGGGTACAAGGAGATCAACCTGCGCGCGCTGCGCCTGCTGGAGCCTGGGGGAATTCTGGTGACCTGCTCCTGCTCGCATCACGTCAGCGAGGCCATGCTGCTCGAAGCGATCGCCCAAGCCGCGCTCGATAGCGGCCGCACCCTGCGTGTCTTGGAGCGCCGCACGCAGGCGCAGGACCATCCCATTCTGCTGACGGTGCCCGAAACGCATTACTTGAAGTGTCTGGTGCTGGAAGTGATGTAGACGGGAGCTATCAGCTCTCAGCTTTCAGCTTTCAGCGTTCAGCTTTTTAACTAAGGCGCGCGGCCAGCATTGCGATGCTTCGTCCGGCTATTTTACTAACCTCGCGGTTTGTACTTTTCCGTTGGCGGAATTGCCCCAGGTAATCCATGTCTCTTTCCCGGATTCGAGGAGGCGCGGATAACCCAAGGTCTGCGCCGATCCTTCGGTAACCGGAACAGGGGGTCCCGCGGTGCCAGAGGCCGATACGAAGCGCGCAAAAAGGTGCGACCCTTTGTCGCCTTCCTCGATCCAGGAAACGAATGCACCGTCGCCGGTGAGGACGGTGGATGCATGACCGAGGGCGTCGCCCATGCTGATCAAAATCGGTTTGGTGAATGTGGCTCCGGCATCGGAGGAAAAGACCAGTTGGACTCTTGGCTTGTCGCCGCCCTCCGTGTACCAGGCGATCGCGACACGATTGTCACTGGCGGCAGCGGAAGCGGCATTGACGGGGCACGCGTTGATCATCCATTTATCGGGATTCAGAATCTTGGAAGGTAGCCAGCGCCCGTTTTCGAACCGCTTGACAGCTATGTCGCGAATATCCTGCGGGGTGTGTCCGCGGTAAGCCACCAGGAGGCCGCGCGCCGTTCTGACGATAGACGTAGGGCAGCAGGTGCAGACATCGGACTCGAGAAGCTCCTCTTTGATGACTTTGCCATCGCTTGAGACCAGAGTGCGTTTCAGTTGGGACGGATCGTCTTCGCCTTTGAGCGCTTCAAGCCATATCAGAGAAGCCTCCTGATTTCCGCTCACCGCCATGGATACCAGGGCGTGCTGAACCGGGCTGCGGTTCTGATTCGCCATCACGGGCGGTGTCCACTTAACGCCGTCGTGGGACGCCGAGACATAAATGTATTCGGCTTCGCTCTCTCCTTCGGGCACCTCGACCCACTCCGCGAGCAGCGAGCCATCGGGAAAGGAAACCAACGATGGCGATTCGGCAGGCTGGCGAAAGAAGTGCCGGTTGGCGACGATGGTGCGCGGTTCCGACCACTGGCCACCGCGCCGGACCGAATAACGCAGGGAGTAGGAGCCATTCATTGGCTCAATCCAGCTCAGGAGCGGGCTGTTGTCAGAAGCCAGACCCCAGTGCGCCTCCACGCTTCCCTGCGGCGCCGGATTGGCAACCGGCTCGATTTTGATGGTTTGTGCAAAGGCCGGCGCTGCGGCAAATGCGGCTGCGAAAAGGCAGGCATGAAATTTTCTCATCGCGAAATACTCCTTTCAAACGCCGGCCCTAATTGGCGGCCGGTTCGATCGATGTAACTTTAATGGTATTCGTCTTGGGGTCCAGAGTGCCGGTCACCTTGACCCTCTGGGCAGCAAACTTGGCTGGATTTTTTTGGTCGCTCAGCTTCAGGATATTCTGCCCGTCGAACAGAGCGTATTGCCCGGATGCCTTAGCGCACATCTTAACGCACTCGGCATCGGAGTGGCCTTGCATATTGTGCCTGGCCCCGCACAACGTATCGGTAATCACTCCGGTAAAGGTTTGCGGAGCAGCCCCGAGCATGCCCGCTAGGGCGAGGGTCAGTAAGAGTCGTTTCATTTTCTAGTCTCCTGGTGTCAATGTTCTGGCCGGCGAAGCCGGATTCGCAGAAAAATATTGCCGCCGATGGGACGGTTGCCGTAATACGGCTTAATCGCGTCCGGCAGCGAGTACGTGGAAAAATTGAAGCCGGCGCCGGTCTCGGCCGCGCGGAACAAATCGAAATCGCGCGTGTACCCGAGGGTGTACGCCCCGATTCGAAAGGTGCTGCCGTAGAGCACGTCAAGTTGCTGTTGCAGGTCCAGGTTATCGGCGAACAGGTCATCCTTATCTACCAGCTCGAAGCGTCCCGTTATCAAGTTGCGGCGTGTCACAGGGAGTTCGGATTCCACCAGATAGGAGTTCGAATTGCGCAAGGTTGCGGTATTGTGAACGCGGCCCCAGGAAAGCGTGGAGGCCCAGCTCCCACCCGGCATGGGCCGTGTGTATTCAGCGGAGGCCGTCACCCGGGTCTGGTCACCCGGCTCGAGCGCTTCCGGATGAGCGAGGCGCCCGAAGGAAACCTGTGTCGCCCAATATTTGGTGGGGAAAAACCAAAGGCGGCCGGACCAGGAATTGATCGGACCCTGCTGAATGATCCAGCGATTCTCGCCCGGTTCGGAGCCGTAGAATCCGCTGGCTTCCAGCTTGAACTTACTATATTGAAGCCCGGCGGTCACAACATCGTCGGAGACATGCGTCGAGTCCTGCCAATGGTGGCTGATGGGCGCTTCCGGCAGTTCCATGGCGGAGGCGCGGTGCGGGTATGCCGCCGGTCCGAGGGCGGGATCGCCGACCGGCGCAAAGTACAGATCGAGCGTCACGTCCTCGGCGATCTGGTGCACATAGTGGAAGCCGAGCGCCATGATGAAGTTGTGCGGATGCTGCGCATCCGTTAAGGGGATACCATAGGCTGTCTCCCCCGTCTGAAACAGCAGCGGATAGCGGCGATCCGTGATGGTGGCGGGCTCCAGACTCAGCATTAGTTCGGCTTCGAACGCGTCGCTTGTTCCAACGCGATGCTCGGCTGCGGTCATGAACCAATTGGTCGAATACAGTTTGTCGCCGCCGCGCGGTCCGGATTGCTGGATGTCCGAGAGAAAACCGAGCCCCATGAACATGGTGTTCCAGTTTCCGAAGTGAGTCATGATCATCGGCATCGGCCATCCGGGCGGATTCACCGCGGTTCCGGAGGAGAGGCCCATGAGAAACATACTGCCTGCATTCATATCCACCATCCCCGAGTGAGATACCTGTATCTGAGCGGCTCCCGGCCCATCCTGTGCCGCCACTGATCGGACCAAGAACAAGACAACGGCAAGCAAGCCAAGCGATCGCATTCCGCTTCGCAAAATCTGATTTCCTTCCCGAGAGAAGACAAAACTCCGCACGCGGGCGCAGTATACCCGCACGGTCTTGGGGTGCTTTTTCCGGAAAGGATCAGATCCGCAGAACGACGGAGGAAATACCTTTAGCCGCCGGCGGCGAGGAAGTGGAAATATAGGGCGTGTTCGCCCAGGCGACCGCGGGAATTGTTTGGATCTGAAGCGGTTCGATGGCGCCCAGGTCCGGCAGACTGGGGGAGTTGACCTGCACTGTCTGCTGTAGGATCGCCGGGGCGGCCAGATTTTGGTGAACGCACAATGCGGGGTCCTTATCGTTTGGATTATTGTGATGCCGATGGCAAGGCGGTAAGGACTGACTCTGGGTGAGGCCGCTGCAGATATCACTGGAGCAGGTCATAGCGCATAAAGCTTGCGCGAAAATCAATCCGATCCCAGCGAGAACTGTGAGACTGGCGCGAATCATCGTTCGAACCTGGCAATAGAATAGCACGGAGAAGCTATCGGCTACTCATCGCGCAAAGCGGCCGCCGGGTCCAATCGCGATGCGCGGCGGGCTGGCAGATAGCAGGCGAGTACGGCGGTCAACACGAGCACGGCGGCGACGGCTCCGAGCGACAGCGGGTCGGCTGGAGCGATGCCGAAGAGAAGGCTACGGAGAGCAAATGCGGTGACCGTGGCGGCGCATAGGCCGGCGGCAAGCCCGAACCACACGGGGCGCAGGCCACTCGCGAGCACCGAAAAAAGAATGTCCCGTTCCAATGCGCCGAGCGCCATGCGCAAACCGATCTCGCGGGTGCGGCAGGCTACCGAGTAAGCGACGACGCCATAGATTCCCACGGCGCCCAACAGCAGCGCGAGCAGCGCAAACAGGACGGTGAGCAACATCTGGAAGCGGCGCTCGGCCACAGTTGCGGAGACGACCTCGCGCATGGTTTGCATCGGCGGTATGGGGATATCGCGATCGAGCTTGCGGATCTCGGCACGCACGGCGCGCGCGAGGGCCGCCGGATCCCCAGCGGTTCGCACCACGATGGTCATGTTTCCGTCCGCGCGCGGGGGCAAGTAGGGACGATAAATTTGTGGCCGCAGGCCCCGGTCAACCGCGCCCGCCCGAACATTCGCCGCGATGCCGATCACGGTCACCAGCGGTGCCTGAGGTGTGCCCTGACGGAACTGCTGGCCGACGACACGCGCCAACGGCTCATTCGGCCAAAGACTGCTGGCCAGCGATTGACTAATGACAGCAGTAGTAACGCGATCAGCAGCAGTGAAGAAACGACCCGCCAACAGGGCAGTTCCGCTGGCAGCGAAGTAACCCGGCGTAACCAGGCGAAAGCCGGCGATCGGCCTCCCCTTGGTTTGTAGATCTCGTTCTGTTTCGCCGTCGAGGAGCACGGCTTGGAAATCGCCATCGCCGTTAGCGGGGATTTCGCTCGCCGCACCAGCCGCCAGAACGCCGGGCAGAACACGGATATTTTCGGTGAGTGCGCGATAGAAGGCGACCTGCTGCGGTTGTCTCGCGTAGTGTTCGCCCGAAAGAGCCACTTCGGCGGTCAGCACCTGATCGACCGCATAACCGCGATCGGCCCGCATGACTTTCGAGAAGCTGTGCAGCAGCAGGGCGGCGGAAGCCAGCAGCGCCGTACCCAACGCCATCTCCAATCCAACCAGGAGCTGGCGCGAACGCATAATACGCAAGCCGCCTAGAGCGGCACGCGCACCCTCTTGGAGTGCGAGG
>JASIAM010000144.1 GCA_030041985.1 Bryobacteraceae bacterium
TCGCTTTGCGGCCCTTCGATCACGGTGATGTAATCCTTGAATTCCATCGCTACGGCGGCGTATCCGCCCAGAATGAGATAGACGCCATCGCCCAACTTTTCCGTGGGCGTTTCGCCATTCGCACCGCCCCGGCCAGGACCGCCGCGTCCGCCTCTGCCGCGCCCTTGCGGAGGCTGGATATTCGCCTCCACATTCGGCTTTACGTCCGTTATCATCAGGTCGAGAATCGGGTAGCCGCCTTGTCTATCTACGATGTGGGTGGGGAATTTCACCCCATTGAAATCCTTGTAAGCGGAGTACAAAGCCTCATAGGGCATATCACCCAGAACAGCGTTATCGATTTTGGTCTCGACGCGCTCAACGATGTTCTCGTCATCGATAAAAGCACTGACCGGCGCTTTGTTCTGCCCGGTGAAGGATACGACAGTAAACTTTTTCCCGTTGCGTTTCTCAGTCTTCACGCTGGTGTCACTGGCCGCCGCGGCCGCGCGCAGGAAGCCCCAAGGCAGCAAAACCAAGTCGAGACGCTGCACCCACGGCGTGTTGTCGTTGAAAATGACCACCTGAGGCGGTCCGGCCTGTTCGCCAATCAGCGGCTGCCCGCCACCACCGCGCGGGGGATTCTCGCCCTGCGTCCGCACTCTTTGTAACTGGGAAGCTTGCTTATCGAAATCGATGGTGCGTATATATGTCGTGTCATTAAAGCGGGGCCAAGGCGAAGTGGGATTCATTGCCTGTCCCAAGGAAAAATCCGCGCCCGAACCGGAATATTGGATGGTTTTCAGGTTGTCCGCCCCCATGGCCTTGGAGACATTGCTGAGAACTGTTTTGGCGTCCGGCTGTCCGCTCGTCGCGGCCCAGGTTGCCAAAGCCGTAGTTGCCGCAACTAAGACAACTTTTCGGAACATACTCACCTCCTCAGTGTGGGGACAGGTCCCCGCCTGCCTTGGGTAGGCCGATGACCTGCTTGTCGTACCCACAAAGACGTCCGAAGATTCCTTAAGGTAACGCGAACACATGGAGCGTGTCGCCCCGCCACTACGGCCAGGTATTGCTTGCCATTGCGGGACTGGTAGGTAATCGGGTTGGCGTTAGCGATATCGCCTGTTGGGCAAATCCTACCAGCGCGGCTGGCCCTGCAAGAATCAGCGCTGGAATGAAAATCCGCGTGGACCGCATGACGTTCCTGCTATGTGAAAGCCAGTATATCTCAGCGGCTCTGCTGCTGGCTCCTTGTAGAATGAGTGTTCATGCTCGGAACACCGGAACGGGAACAGATCGCCCGCTTATGGGCGCGGAAAGTCGAACAAGATGCGGCGCACATTCCGCAACCGCAACGGCACCGTAACCTGGAGCCGGCCAGCGCCGAGTTTCTTTATTCGCTGGCCGTGGGAATCGGAGCGAAGCGCATGGTGGAAATCGGGGGATCGAGCGGCATCTCCACCATTGCACTGGCTGCCGCGGCACGCGTTAGCGGAGGGCGGGTGATCTCGATCGAAATTGAGCCGCAGCGGCAGGCGGAAGCCCGCGTGACTATGGCCCGGCTCGAATTGGCTTCTTATGTGGACTTCGTTTTAGAGGATGCGGCGGCCGTGCTGCCCACAACCGGTCCGCTGGAGTTGGCTTTTCTCGATTGCGAGAAGGAAGATTACATTCGTTTTTTCGATATGCTGCGCCTGAGCGCGAGTGGAGTGGTGGTGGCGGATAACATTCTCTCGCACTCGATGACCGGCTACGTACGGCACGTGCGGGCGCGGCCCGGCGTGGAATCGATCACCCTTCCGATCGGCCAGGGATTAGAACTTACGCGGCTGCCGATGCCGGCGTAGTTGGATGAAGGCCTTCCTTCGCCTGTTCATTCGTCCGTAACAATCGCCGTGTATTTTGATACGGAGATTATGGACAGAACCTTTCGCTCAAGCTACCAATCTTTTGCGCTGCTGGTGGCTGTGCTCATTTCCGCCGGCGCCATCCGCGCCCGGAGCACGGCCACTCCGACGACGCCCATCAAGTTCCTGGTCGTGATTTTCGATGAGAACAATTCCTTCGACCACTATTTCGGCACGTACCCCAACGCCACCAACCCTCCCGGAGAGCCGCAATTTATCCCGTTGCCCAACACACCCGCGATCAATGGGCTAACGCCGGCACTTCTCGCATCGGGGATCAATCGTTCGACGCCCTTGCCGGCCCGATTCTGAACATGTTCAACTTCAGCGGCTCGCCCGCGCCGCAGGTATTTCTCGACCCGGACACTGGTTTAGTAGCCAGCGGCCAGTAAGATCCACTCAGTGCGGCTGGGGCTCCGGCCCCGCCGCCCCGTTTGCACCCGCAGCGATGATGCCGCGCTGGCGCAATTCCTCGAACGCGGGCGTGGGCCCTTGCCAATAGAGAGCGTCCACGGAGTCGAACAGCGCGATATCGGTTCGCAGGGTGGCGAGCGTGCGAAACAAACAGGCTTGATCGCGTTCTTGAACCAAAGTATCGGACAGGGCGCGCGGTTTGCTGACATTCACTTGCCACGTGCGCCAATCCTCCGGTATTGCTTCGAGATGGCCAAATTTCGCGAGCACGGCGGCGGCTGATTTCGCGCCCCAGCCCGGCAGCCCCGGATAACCATCTGCCGCATCGCCCACCAGCGCCAGGTAATCGGGAATGGAGGCTGGAGGGACGCCGAATTTCGCGGCCACGCCGGCTTCGTCGCGGATTTCGCGTGTCCGGCGATTCATCTGCACCACCCGCGCGCCGCTCACACACTGCGACAGATCCTTATCCGGCGTGCAAATGAGGACGCGCTCGACACGGCTGTCGCGAGCAGCCGCGGCTGCGGCGGACGCCAATGCGTCATCTGCTTCGAATTCCACCATCGGCCAGACCGCGATGCCGAGAGCGGCGAGCGCGTCTTCCAGAAGTTGGAACTGGCTGAGGAGGTCAGACTCCACACCCTCACTGGTCTTGTATCCGGACCAAAGCCGGTTGCGGAACGATTCGATGACATGATCCGTAGCCACGCCCAGGTGCGTTGCGCCCTGTTGGATCATGCTGCGCACGGACGCGATCACACCACGAACCGCGGCTACCTCGCGCCCATAGCAGTCGTGCGCCTTCGGCAGCGCGTAGTAGTGCCGGAAGAGTTCGTAGGTGCCATCGATGAGATAGACGTCCATGAGAAGGGAGTTGTCAGTTGTCAGTTGTCAGTTGTCAGTTGTCAGTTGTCAGTTGTCAGTTGTCAGTTGTCAGTTGTCAGTTGTCAGTTGTCAGTTGTCAGTTGTCAGTTGTCAGTTGTCAGTTGTCAGTTGTCAGTTGTCAGTTGTCAGTTGTCAGCTTTCGGCTTTCAGCTCTGATTCTTATTCCCATCGTAAGGTTTTCACTGGGTCGATGTGCGCGGCGCGCCACGCGGGTATCAGAGCGGCGGCGGTTGACACGGCAATTATTAGAAGTGTCACTGCCAAGAACGTTATCGGATCGTCTGGAGCCACGTCTCGTATTTGGGAGGCGAGGAAGCGCATCGCTGCCAGGCTTATGGCAATGCCAAGCGCTATTCCCAGGCCAGTCAATCCAAGCGCTCCGGCGAGCATTTGGCGGACAATCGATTCCGGCGGCGCGCCCATCGCGATCCGAATTCCAATTTCGCGCGTCCGCTGCGCCACCGAATGCGCCATCGCGCTAAACAGGCCGATGGACGCCAGCACCACGGCCAACAGCGAAAACCCAGCCAGCAATGCCGCCGCCGCGCGCTGTGGGGCGAGCGAACGATTGACCCGATCCTCCCCTGTATTGATTTCCAGCAGCGGAACGCCCGGCGCGATCCGGTCCCATTGCCGGCGAATGGCCGGTATCACCAACTCCGGCCGGCTCCGGGTGCGGACAATCACCGTTGCGCCAGGGCTGTTGGATTGGAGGGTGTCCAAATATAAATGAGGCTGCGGCGGGTCCCAAACTGAGTGATACTTCGAATCGCTCACGACGCCCACGATCTCGGCTGGCGGCCCTTGCGCCAGCTTCGCCATGCGCCCGACGATATCGCCACCTGGTGCGAGGACCCGGGCCAGGGTTTGGTTGACGAGGGCTACGCGGGGTGACTCGATGCGGTCGGCCGAGTCAAATTCCCTTCCACGCAGCAGCGGAATGCCCATGGCGCGAAAATAACCTGGGCCAGCGTACTCGAATTCTACTCGCAGCGACTCTGCAATCGATGTGGTCCGGCGAAACGATGTGAGCGGAGTATCCGCTATTGCCGCTGATTCAATTCCCGGGATGCCGGACATCTGCCGCAGGAGTACTTGCTGGAAGCTGCGCACTCGCTCCGGCGCGAGTTGCGACTGTGGATAGTTATAATCCACCAGCAACAGATTCTCAGGCCGAAAACCGGGGTCTCTCGAATACGCCTTCCAGAGAGTACGCGTGAACAAGCCGCAACCTGCGAGCAGGATAAAGCACAATGCGATCTGCAGGACAACCAGCGCCTGGCGCCCCGCGTGGCGGCCGCCTGCGCCAGCCATGCCGGCAGGTTCTTTGAGCGATGGCCAAATGTCAGGACGCGTAGCCTGAAGCGCCGGCGCAAGTCCAAACAAGAAAGCAGTCCCGAGAGCAACCGCTGCGGAGAAGAGTAGCATGCGGCTCTCGAGCGATAAATCGAGAGTGAGATCCAGGCCGAATGCGCCGGGGAACCGCAGCACGGCGCGGCCAATAGCCTCGGCAACCAGCAGTGCCAGTAGAAAACTGGGGAGGACCAGCAGAAAACTTTCGGTCATGAGCTGGCGAATCAGACGGCCGCGGCCGGCCCCGATGGCCAGGCGGATGGCGAATTCGCGGCGGCGATCGAGCGCGCGCTCGAGCAGCAGATTGGAGATGTTGGCGCATCCCAGCAACAGAATGAGGCCGGCTGCCGTCAGGAGGACTAGCAGTGAGAGCCTCACTGTGCCGCGATACGATGGCCAGAACTTGGAACGGCTCAGCTCGAATACGAATGCGGTGAGATCGCGGTTGGTGGCGGGCTCGGATTGCGCCAGAGAGGCGGCAATCGCCTGCAACTCGGCTTGCGCGCGAGCCGGTGAAACGCCCGGACGCAGCCGGCCGGCAAGCGGCACAAACTGGACTCGCCGATGAAATACGCCGGCCGTTCCGAATCCGGGAACCACGGAAGGAACGGCGTGGATGGCGATCCAAATTTGCGGAGTCTCATCCCAGTTCAGGTTGATGCCGGTATACCGTTTCGGCACGATTCCCGCAATCCGAAAGAGCCGACCTTCGATCTCGACGGGCTTTTCCAGGATTGCGGAATCCGCATGGAAACGCTCGCGCCAGAAGGTTTCGCCGATCATGGCAACCGCCGGAGCGCCAGGAAGATCGTCCTCCCTGCCAAGTGTCCGGCCGGCCAAAGCTGGCAGCTCGAGCATGTCGAAATAATTGTCTGTTACGCCTTCGACTGTGACTCGTTCCGTGTGCCCGCCGATGGTGACATTCAGCGGCAAGCGGAGGTAAGCCGAAAGCTGCTCGAAAGAATGGGAGCGGCGGCGGAAATCTTCATAGTCCGGATAGGAGCTGGAGATGAAGCGGTTGGCTTTCCGGTCGAAGCTGTAGACCTGCGCCAGTTGATTGGGATGGGGCAACGGAAATGGCCGCAGCAGGGCGTCATCGAACGCGCTGAACAGGGCGTCGTTGGCTCCAATGCCGAGCGAGAGCGTCAAGATCGCCGCGGCTGCGAGGCCGGGGCGGCGCGCCAGCCCGCGCGCGGCGAAGCGCACATCCCACCGCAACTGATCCCACCATTGCCAATGCCCCACGTACAAGAGGAGCATACAAATCCAATCTGCGGCTGTCAAATCGATATCCGGCGCAGCTAATGTAGTGGTAATAATATACTTGACTTGCCCAGATTTTGGGCGTATATTTAGCGCCACTCATGCGACCCTCCGAGACGCGATTCTGTACTTCTCGGACTTCGAAAACTGCAAATCGTTCATGATGGATCTCCGCTGGTGGGATGGCGTTGTAAAGTGTCCCACTTGCGGAGGCATCAAGGTCTGTTGGATGCCAAGTCAGCGCGTTTGGAAGTGCTACGCGGGGCACCCGAAGCGGACCTTTTCTCTTAAGACGGGCACGATTTACGAAGACTCGCCCATTCCGCTGGAAAAGTGGCTTCCTGCCACGTGGATGCTGGTGAACTGCAAGAATGGCATTTCGTCCTGGGAGCTTCACCGGGCGCTCGGTGTCAGTCAGAAGACGGCTTGGTTCATGCTTCAGCGCATTCGTCTTGCCAGCCAAGACAAGACCCATAACAAGCTTGCGGGAGAGATTGAGGCCGACGGAACGTTCATCGGCGGCAAAGCCCGCAACATGCACGCTAGTGAGCGAGAAGAAAAGATCAAAGGCCGTGGGCCGGATGGAAAGACGGTTGTTGCGGCTGTCCTGGAGCGCGGCGGAACGATTCGGGCGAGAGTATGCAACACACGCCGTAAAGCGGAACTGCAAGCCTTTATCCGTGAGAACGTCGAAGCTGGAGCGACAGTCAATTCTGACGCGCTGAAGTCCTACGAAGGACTTGACGAATTCACGCATCAGGCAGTTGACCACGCCGTACAGTATGTGGACGGCAACATTCACACGAATAACTGCGAGAACTTCTGGAGTCTCCTGAAGCGGAGTCTCAAAGGCACCCACGTTGCCGTCGAACCGTTTCACTTGTTTCGCTACATTGACGAGCAAGCGTTTCGGTACAATAATCGGAACATGAGCGACATGGAGCGATTCGTCTATGTCATGCGCCATATCATCGGGCGACGGCTGACTTACAAGCAACTGACTGGGAAAGACGGACAGGTCGCGCATGGCTGACCGGCGCACAGCTAAAACGGCAGGGGCGGGGGAAGCGGAGAGGCCCCCGCTCACAGCAGAGCAGTTCGAGCAAACTGTAGAGTTTCGCCGATTCAAGAGAGCCATGAAGGGACTCCTGAAAGTATCGAAGGCCGAACTTGATCGCAAAGTGGAATTGGCGAAGAAGACATCACCACGGGTAGATAATCGGAACGCTCCGGGACGCAAAGCAAAGCTACCAAAATGAGGATCTGCGCCCGTCATGTCAAAACGCCCGCACGCTCCACGGAAGAAGAATCAGCAGACTCCAACCCCACAAGATAATACCGAGAAGGAAGCTGATACCGCTCCAGGGCAGCCACCGCTCATTACGAATGTTCCACCAGCCACACCCAATTGCACCGAGTCCAACAAACGCAAGGACGGTCCCGCTCACTGGTGGCGAACGTGGGGAACGTGGAAGCGAGTTCTCGAAGTCGCTGCCGCCATTTCTGTCGTAGTATATGCCGCATTGACTTATCTTCAATGGCACGACTTGCGCCATAACTTCGAGGTGGACCAGCGGGCTTGGATAAAGGTTACCTACACCTTTTCGGACGTTCCATCCGTGGCTGAGTACACGCCGGTTCACTTGAATAGATCGAATGTTGGCAAGAGTCCCGCGATTCGAGAGGAGATACAGTATGTGGTTGAATTTGTCCGAACCGATAAGGGGCCTTCCCTCGTACTCAGCGGACCCAAGGTGGGACACGCCACGGCTTTGTTTGATTTTCCGGGCGATACCTACTCCCCACCAGCCTTCCTGTTCGACTCCAAAGGTTTCAGGAGAGGAATAACCCAAGCCGAAGTTGAGAGTCTTAGGCGCGGGGACACTTACATTTCCGTGTTCGGGCTGATAATCTACACCGATCAATTCGGCACTCATTGGTCGCGCTTTTGCGGATGGAGGGGATATGCAGCTCGCAACTTTGAAGCTGAAACCTGCACGCTCTGGAATGCGGCAGGAGACGGCGACCGACCGAAGTAGATCCTGGCCTGTCACGCCACCCCAAGCATAACCCGCCAACGTTAGGCAAGCCAAGTATATTATTACCAATGTAGTGTCCACGAAATGGCTGGACAAAAAAGACGCCGCGTTTCGCGCGGTTGGCAGGCGGCTGGCGGAAACGCCTGCCCCACCAAAAGCCCCGAGACACGGGATCAAACCGGAGATTTGTCCAGCCATTTCGTGGACACTACAATAGTACTACTGTGTTACTAAACAAACCATTCTGATGTAGAATTGTTTTTGTGGCGACGCAATCGGCGCCAGGCCC
>JASIAM010000145.1 GCA_030041985.1 Bryobacteraceae bacterium
TATCGCGGAAGCCGATGATCTCCATTTCTTCGCCGACCTTAACCACGCCCCGCTCGATCCTGCCGGTCACCACCGTGCCGCGGCCCTGGATCGAAAAGATATCTTCAATCGGCATCAGGAACGGTTTGTCCTTGGGGCGCTCAGGCAGCGCAATATAGCTGTCCACCACCGCCATCAGGTCATCCACGCTCTTTTCCCACTTCGCATCGCCATTCAGCGCTCCCAGCGCGGAGACGCGCACGATCGGCGTATCGTCACCGGGGAACTCATATTTGGTCAGCAGTTCGCGCACTTCCAGTTCCACCAGTTCCAGCAGTTCCGGATCGTCTACCATATCGACTTTATTGAGCGCCACCACAATGTACGGCACACCGACCTGGCGGGCCAGCAACACATGTTCTTTGGTCTGCGGCATCGGGCCGTCGGTCGCTGCCACCACCAGAATCGCTCCGTCCATCTGCGCGGCGCCGGTGATCATGTTCTTGATATAGTCGGCGTGGCCCGGGCAATCCACGTGCGCGTAGTGCCGGTTGGCCGTTTCGTATTCGATGTGCGCCACCGCGATTGTGATGCCGCGGGACTTCTCCTCCGGCGCGTTATCGATCGAATCGAAAGGACGGAACTTCACCTTAGGATTGTGCTTCGCCAGCACCTTGGTGATCGCCGCGGTCAGCGTGGTCTTGCCATGATCGATGTGACCGATGGTGCCGATGTTAACATGCGGCTTGCTGCGGTCGAATTTTTCCTTTGCCATAAGAAAAAAACCTCTCTCCTTATCTCGTTAATTTCCCCTGGACCTTGCTCACGATCTCCTCGGCGAGCCCTCCCGGAACCTCTTCATACCTTCCAAAGTGCATCGTGAAGCTGCCCCGCCCCTGCGTCCGGGAACGCAGTTCGGTGGCATACCCGAACATTTCCGCCAGCGGCACCGAGGATTTGATGATCTGCGTGGTGCCGCGCAACTCCATCCCTTCAATCCGCCCGCGGCGGGAGTTGAGGTCGCCGATCACGTCCCCCATATACTCTTCCGGAACTACCACCTCCACCGCCATGATCGGCTCGAGCAATACCGGTTTGGCCTTCCTGGCCGCTTCTTTCAAGCCCAGCGAGCCGGCAATCTTGAAGGCGATTTCCGACGAGTCCACTTCGTGGTAGCTGCCGTCGTACAAAGTCACCTTCACATCCGACATCGGGAAGCCCGCCAGCACCCCGCCTTCGAGCGCTTCTTTGACTCCCATTTCCACCGGCCCGATATACTCCTTCGGCACCGAGCCGCCGTAAACCTCGTTGACGAACTCAAACCCTCCACCCACCGGTAGCGGCTCGATCCGCAGCTTCACCACGCCGTACTGGCCGCGTCCGCCCGATTGCTTCACATGCCGCCCTTCCGCTTCCGCGGTCTTGCGGATCGTCTCCCGATACGCCACCTGCGGTTTGCCGACATTGGCGCCCACGCCAAACTCGCGCATCATGCGCTCCACGATGATCTCCAGATGCAGCTCGCCCATTCCGGAGAGAATCGTTTGTCCGGTTTCCGGATCCGTATTCACGCGGAACGTCGGATCCTCCTGGGCCAGCTTCTGGAACGCCAACCCCATCTTTTCCTGATCGGCCTTGGTCTTGGGCTCAACCGCAAGCTGGATCACCGGCGTTGGGAATTCAATCGATTCCAGAACGATGGGATGATCGGCGTCGCAAATCGTATCGCCCGTCACGACGGTTCTGAGTCCCACCGCCGCGCTGATATCGCCCGCGCGAATTTCCTGAATCTCCTCGCGCTTGTTGGCGTGCATGCGCAGGATGCGCCCGATGCGCTCCTTGCGCCCCTTGGCCACGTTATAAACCGAATCGCCCGATTTCAAAGTGCCCGAGTACACCCGGAAAAACGCGAGCTGGCCCACGTACGGATCGGTCATGATCTTGAATACCAGGGCCGCAAACGGCTCATCGTCCGCCGCTTTGCGCGTCAAAACCTTCTCCCGGTCGTCGATGTCCAAGCCCTCCACCGGCGGGATATCGAGCGGCGAAGGCAGGTAATCGACCACGGCGTCGAGCATGGTCTGGACGCCTTTGTTTTTGAATGCCGAGCCGCAAATCACCGGGAAAATTTTCAATGCGACGGTGGCTTTGCGAATACCCGCGCGGATTTCGTCCTTGCTGATCGGCTGCCCCTCGATGAATTTCTCAAACAGGTGGTCGTCGTGCTCGGCGATGGCCTCGACCATCTTTTCGCGATATTCCTGCGCTTTCTCGACTAACTCGGCGGGAATGTCGACGGTATCGTATTGCGCTCCCAGAGTCTCATCGCGCCAGAGCTTCGCCTGCATCTCCACCAAATCGACCACGCCTTTGAACTGGTCCTCGGTGCCCACCGGAAGCTGGATGGGAACCGGCTTGCATTTGAGCCGGGTCACAATGGTCTCGACCGAATGCTCAAAATCCGCGCCAACCCGGTCCATCTTGTTAATAAAGCAAATCCGCGGAACCGAATATTTATCGGCCTGCCGCCACACCGTTTCCGATTGCGGCTGCACCCCCGCCACCGCGTCAAACACCGCCACCGCGCCGTCCAGAACACGCAGGCTGCGCTCTACTTCCGCCGTGAAATCCACGTGGCCCGGCGTATCAATAATATTGATCTGGATATCGCGCCACTCACATGTGGTCGCCGCCGAGGTAATCGTGATGCCCCGCTCCTGCTCCTGCTCCATCCAGTCCATAATGGCCGTGCCTTCATGGACCTCGCCGAGCTTGTGCGTGCGGCCGGTGTAATACAGAATCCGCTCGGTCGTGGTGGTCTTACCGGCATCGATATGAGCAGCGATGCCGATGTTGCGCATCCTTTCGATCGGTACGGTTCTTGCCATAAAAAATAAGCTCTCAGCTTTCAGCTCTCAGCGTTCAGCTCGCTTTCAACGCCCGACTGGGTAGCTGAAAGCTGATAGCTGACTGCTGATAGCTTCTTCACCATCGGTAGTGCGCGAACGCTCTGTTAGCCTCCGCCATGCGATGCACGTCGTCGCGCTTCTTAATCGCTCCGCCGCGCAGATTGGCGGCGTCATTCAATTCGTTCGCCAGCTTGTCCGGCATCCCCTTCTCCGGCCGCGTCCGGGCATTGAGAATAATCCAGCGGATGGCCAGCGACGTACGCCGGTTCTGCGGCACCTCGATGGGCACCTGGTAGTTGGCGCCGCCCACCCGGCGCGTCTTCACCTCCAGCAGCGGCTTGGCATTCTCCACAGCTTTCTTAAATGCCTTCAGAGGATCATCACCGCTGCGCTCGCCCAGCTTGTTCATGGCGTCGTAAAAAATGCCCTGGGCCACGGTTTTCTTTCCCTGCCACATCATCGAGTTGACAAATTTCTCGACCAGCGTGGAGTTATACACCGGATCGGCCACCATCTCCCGAATAACGGCTCTTCTTCTGCGCGGCATAATCTTTACTTCTTCTCCCCAATCTCCGCGTCCCTGGTGGGGTCAGGGCTTCTGCCCTGCCGCCGGGCATCCGCCCGGCGCTCCGCAGGCGCGCCTTTCAGCTCCTGTCTTAGCCAAGCCCAGCTTGGTCTCTCGCTCTGCGGTGAATGCATTTCTGCGCCCTCAGGATTTCGGCCTCTTGGCCCCATATTTCGATCTACCTTGTTTGCGATTGCCGACGCCCGCCGTATCGAGCGCGCCGCGAATCACGTGATAGCGCACTCCCGGCAAATCCTTCACACGGCCGCCGCGGATGAGAACGATCGAATGCTCCTGTAGATTGTGGCCCACGCCCGGTATATAAGTGGTTACTTCGATGCCGTGACTCAGGCGCACACGCGCCACTTTGCGCAGGGCCGAATTGGGCTTCTTGGGTGTTTGCGTGTACACGCGCGTACATACCCCGCGCTTCTGCGGACAGCTGTCCAAGGCCGGGCTGGAAGTTTTCCACCGGGGCGGTCTTCTCCCCAAACGCACAAGCTGATTAAACGTCGGCACAAATTCCCTCTTCGCGAAAGAAATTCAGTGATTGGAGCAACCCTATGCGGGCTTGCTGTCTCCAGACAGGCCCATGTCCCCACCGGCGCTCTACCGGCGAAACCTCGGGGCCTCACCCCCGGCCGGACTCGCCCTACAGACAAGTGGTAGCGCAGGAGCAGAGATATACTCGCGAAACCTTTTGATCATACCCGAAGTTATGCCCCTGCGCAAGTGGTGTATGCTGCGGTTTTGTTGCGGTTTTGGCGTGTTTCCGGCGAGGACCCAAAAGGGAAGCCCCTAGCGGCCCCTGGCTCCTGCTGCCTTTGCGCAGCAACGCACATCCGGCGGAACTTGGAATCGCCCCATTTCGTATCAGAACCAGATAGACTAGGACAGGCGATGGGGGGGCATGCATCATTCTGGGAGGCTGTTGTGGGAGCGGTCGCTTCTCTCCGCGCCAACAAGCTGCGCAGTTTCCTCACTCTGCTCGGTATCATCCTCGCCACCACTACACTCATCGCCGTCATGTCGGTTATCCGCGGCATGAATGTCTACATCGCCCAGAACGTCTCCAATATGGGCGCCGACGGTTTCCGTGTCCGCCGCATCGTCATGATGCAATGGAACCCCAAAAAATACCTGGAAATGCAGCGCCGCAACCCGGAACTGACCCGCGAAGAGTTCCAATTCCTGCGCACCCATGCCACGCTGGCACGGGAATACGGCGTGGAAGCCAGCCAGAACGTCGAAGTTCATAACGGCAAGGATCACCTGGATGGTGTCTCCCTCATCGGAGGCACCCCCAATCTGGGCGTGATTGGCAATTTCGATGCCGAGGAAGGCCGTTTCCTTACGGATACTGAAAACCAGCATCGCATGGCCGTCGCTTTTGTTGGGAAGGATATAAAAGACCACCTGCTGACCGGGAACGGCGATCCTATCGGAAAGACCATTACCGCCAATGGCGTACCTCTAAAGGTGATCGGCGTGGCCAAACCGAAAGGTTCCGTCTTCGGCCAGTCTCAAGACAACTTCGTCATCATTCCAGCCGAGACCTACTTCAAAATCTGGGGATCGCGCCAAGGCATGGGATACGATGCTTTAGCCATAGACCACCAGAACCTCGCCGCGGCCGAGGATGAAACGCGCACCCTGCTCCGCTCCTACCGCCATCTCAAGCCGCAGGATGATGACACCTTCTCTATGGTCACCAGCGATTCTCTCGTCAACGTCTGGGATCAGTTGACCGGAGCCATCGCCGCGTCGGCCATCGGAATCGTTTCCGTGTTCATGGTGGTGGGCGGCGTCGTCATAATGAATATCATGCTGGCCGTGGTCACCGAGCGAACCCATGAAATCGGCATCCGCAAATCCGTCGGCGCGCGGCGCAGCGACATTCTAAGCCAATTCCTGGTCGAGTCCGCCATGCTGGCCGGGGCGGGCGGTTTTATCGGGGTATTGATCGCTTTCCTGGTGGCTATCCTGGTCCGCGCCTTTACTCCTGTCCCTATGTCAGTGCCGGTGCTTGCGGTGGTCTTGGGTGTCACGCTGTCCGCCGCCGTCGGCCTTTTCTTCGGAATCTATCCGGCCAGCCGTGCCGCCGCCATGGATCCCATCGAAGCACTGCGGGTGGAAAAATAGCGCTCAGGATAAGAACGTGACCTTCGGATCCTTCTTCTCAGCCATTGCCCTCGCTTTCGGCACGGTGCGCGAGCACAAACTTCGCTCCTTCCTTACCGTGCTGGGCGTGATCATCGGAACCGGTGCTGTCATCGGCGTCGGCTCGATCATTGCCGGCCTGGATGGCGCCATCACAAACTTGCTCCGCAGCTTCGGGCCGAACACCATCATTGTCCTGCGCGGCAGCATCATGGGAAACTGGACGCCTGAGGAACTCAAGCGCAAACCCCTGACTCTCGAAGAAGCTCGCGGCATTCGGGAACGGTGCCCCGATGTGCAATATGTCAGCCCCTATCTCTTTCCCCTCGGCGGCATCCACTCGGCGCGTTATCAGGGCAACGATGTCTACCAGATCCAGCTTGGCGGCACCGAGGAAGCGTACGCGTTCGGCGGCACCACCATGAAGAAGGGCCGCTTCCTCAGCGATTTTGAAAACACCCACCGCATGCCCGTCGCGGTGATCGGTGAAGATATCGAAAAACAGTTGCTGCCCAATGTCGATCCCATCGGAAAATGGATTGAGGTGGATGGTCACTCACTCCAGGTAGTAGGCGTGGCGGAGCGGCCCGCGGCATCCCTCCCCGGCCAGGATGACACCCGCGTCCTCGTCCCCTACTTCACTTTAAAGAAGATGTTTCCCAATGCCCAGGAAAACATGCTGGTCGTGATCGCTTATAACGGCCGGATCGATCAGGCGCAGGACGAAGCGCGCGCCGTGCTGCGCACCCTGCGGCATGTTTCTTACAATGCTCCGGACACCTTCACCATGTCGACCTCGGAGCAGATGATCTCCGATTTTCACCGCATCACTTCTACCGTCGCCTTGGTCATGGTGATTCTCAGCTCCATCGGCCTGCTGGTCGGCGGCATCGGAGTGATGAACATCATGCTGGTGAGTGTCACGGAGCGCACGCGCGAAATCGGAGTTCGCAAAGCTGTAGGGGCCAAAGGCAGCGACATCGTGCTGCAATTCCTGACCGAGGCCGTGGTGCTCACAGCGCTCGGCGGCATCCTCGGTCTCATGCTGGGATGGACCATCTCCCGCGCAGCCGCCCTTGCGTTTCCCACACTCCCCACCGCTGTCCCGCTCTGGGCCGCCGCCCTGGGAGTGCTCATGTCGGTAGGCGTCGGCCTGTTTTTCGGCATTTGGCCCGCCGCCCGCGCCGCCCGCCTCGACCCCGTCGAGGCGCTGCGCTATGAATGAAGCCTCTTCTTACTGGCCTTTTCCCGCGCCCGGACCGCCCTTGTTGGCGCCCTGCGCCTCACGCTTCGCCACCGCGGCTTCGAAGCTCTTCTCGTACTGATCGACATGAGCCTTGTAACCTTCGGGGTCGACAAACGGATTCGGATCCCCTGGCGCACGCTTCTGCAGTTTGTCGTACTTCTCAGCCAGATTGAAGAACGATGCGTGCGAGCTGAGGAACACCTCCACCGGGAACGTGCGTGCCTTCTTGAAAGTCGCGCGGAAGTCATCGATCATTCCCGGGTAGTTATCCAACACCTGAAGAAACTGCCCGTTCAGGCTGCATTCAATGAATGTGTAATAGCTCTTGCCGTCTTCTTTAAGAGTCGTGCTCCACGCCAGGCATCCCCTGGTATGGCCGGGCATCAGGTGCGCCGTGAGTGTCGTTCCGCCCAGTGACACCGTATCGAACTCGTCCACCAGCCGGTCAATCGGATGCTCCTTGCCGCCCGGACGAAACTCTCTGGTCTTATCGGCATCGAGCCGCCCCACCACCACTTGCGCGCCAGTCAATTCTTTGACCAACGCGTCACCTTCCACATGGTCCGGATGCGCATGGCCCGCTACCAGAATTTTGATGTCGCTAAACTTGAACCCCAGCTTTTCCACGCTCTCCTTGATCACTGGCACAGACGACTCGTAATCGCTGTTCATCAAAATGTTGCCCTGCGGTGTGACGAACAGGTAGGACGCCAGTTCCTTGGTCCCTACGTAATAAAGGTTATCCATGATGCGGAACGGCGGGAACGGATCGTTCCACCCTTTCGGCTGCGAAAAAGCCGCAAGCGGAAATAAGGCCAAAGAAAGAGCTGAAAACAGAAATGGGCGCATTAGCGGCCTCCTTTGAACGGCCAGTTTATCACGTCCCCCGATCTACAACTGGAACTCGATCCCCTGCGCCAGCGGCATTTGGCCCGACCAGTTGACCGTGTTCGTCTGCCGCCGCATGTACGCCTTCCAGGCATCGCTGCCCGATTCCCGGCCGCCGCCCGTATCTTTTTCTCCACCGAAGGCTCCGCCGATTTCCGCACCGCTGGTTCCGATATTAATGTTGGCGATGCCGCAATCGCTGCCGCGATGGCTCAAAAACGTTTCGGTGGCAATCAGGTTGGTGGTGAACATGGCCGAAGACAGGCCCTGCGGCACGCCGTTATGCCAATGGATGGCTTCATCCAGATCCCCAAACTCGATCACATACAAAATCGGCGCAAAGATTTCCTCTTTTAAAACCGGCATTTCCGGCCGCGCCCGCACCAGTGTCGGCCGCACGAAACAGCCCATCATGTGTTCGCCGCCATAGAGCACTTCCCCGCCCTGCTCGCGGACCCGCTGGAGGCCATCCAGCATGCGGTCCACCGCGCGCCGGTTCACCAGCGGTCCCATGAGCGTGGTCTCCTCCATAGGGTCGCCGATCCTCACTTGCCGGTAAGCGTTCACCAGTGCCTCGGTGACGCACGGCGCAATCCCGCTCTCGAGAAAGAGCCGCCGTGTGGTGGTGCAGCGCTGGCCGGCCGTGCCCACTGCGCCAAACAATACGGCCCGCAGCACCAGGCCCGGGTCGGCATCGTTCATCACAATAATTCCGTTGTTGCCGCCCAACTCCAGAATGCTCCGCCCCAATCTCCCGGCCACCACCTCGGCCACATGCCGCCCCACTTCGGTCGATCCCGTGAAGCTGATCAGCGGAACGCGCCAATCCTGGATCAGCATTTCCCCGATCGGATCATTCGCGCCAATCACCAGGTTGAAGATCCCTTTCAGTCCATGGGCTTCCATCACGCGGTTGCAGATCTTCTGCACAGCAATGGCGGTCAGCGGCGTTTCGGGCGATGGCTTCCACAAAACGCAGTCGCCACACACCGCCGCGATCATCGCATTCCAAGACCACACCGCCACCGGAAAGTTAAACGCGCTGATCACCCCCGCAATGCCCAGCGGATGCCACTGCTCGAACATGCGATGCCCCGGCCGCTCGCTATGCATAGTCAATCCATAAAGCTGGCGCGAGAGGCCCACCGCGAAATCCGCGATGTCGATCATTTCCTGAACCTCTCCCCTGCCCTCGGCGAGAATTTTTCCCATCTCCAGAGTGACCAGCGCGCCCAGATCGGCCTTGTGGGCACGCAACTCATTGCCGATCTCCCTCACGATTTCGCCGCGCCGCGGCGCTGGAATCATCCGCCAATCGAGGAACGCCTCCCGTGCCCGCGACACCACGCACTCATAGTCCGCGGGACCAGCGCATAACACCCGGGCGATCAGCTCGCCCGTCGCAGGGTTCAGCGATTCGATTTCTCCCCCGGACGGATTCGGTATCCAATCGCCGTAGCAGGCCCCGGAGTTGACCGGCTCTATATGCAGGTTTTCCAGCAGTTCGGAAACGGAATAACTGACGTGCGCCACACGTCTATTCTACAGAGGGCACAGGACACGACGGCGTTCCAAACTGGACTAGAAAATGCCGCCGCTGCGCTCCGTTGTGCGAGTTCACTGCAGATGCCCTCCGGCCAGAGTCCCTTCCGGCATCCCGGGCAGAGCGCCGCAAGATTAAGCCCATCCGCACTTTCATCATTTCTCTTTCGATCAGTCGCTCTCGCGCAGGCAGCTTTGAGTGCATTGCAAATGCGCGTATTATGGATTGACCTCAAAGGAGGGTCTGTAATGGCTTACTTTTTAGTTCAGGTTGGCTACACGCCCGAGGCGTGGGCCGCAATGGTTAAGAATCCTCAAGACCGTTCCGCAGCGGTTGCCCCGGCAATCGAGAAGCTCGGCGGGCACATGGAGCGTTTCTGGCTTACGTTCGGTGAGTACGATGTCGTCGGAATCGTGGAGATGCCAAATAATGTGTCGGCCGCAGCTTTCGCAATTGCAATTGCAGCCGGCGGCGCGTGCCGAACTTTCAAGACAACTCCGCTTCTTACGGTCGAAGAGGGTAGTGAGGCGATGAAGAAGGCCGCCACATGCGGTTACAAATCCGCTATGGCAGCGCGTCAGAGCTAATCGAAAGTTAGCACCGGCCGCGGCCCTAGTCGCAGAAAGGACCCATTCTGGAACAACGGGTGGCTTACAGCCAATACCGGGGCGGAGCGGAAGCCAATGCTTGGCCCGGCGTACTGCGTGCCGGGCTGGCAGCGGCGCCTGATATGATACGCGCTGACAGCCAGGAGGTCAGTTCATGCGCTCCGCAAGCATACTAAGTTGGATTGCGGCTTTCGTGTTTCTCTCGGGGCCTTTACAACTTGCCGCACAGGTGCAGCGCCCGTCTACTCCGTGGCGAGGGGCTGGGCCGGCGCCGTGCGTAGGCTCCGACGGTGGTATTTATCAATGTCCGGAGGCTCCGCCAATGAGCGCTATCCGCGCGGGGCGCTTATTTGACAGCAATGCCGGAAAAATGCTCGCGCAACAGGTAGTGATTGTTTCGGGCGAACGAATCGCCGCAGTGGGCCCTGAGAGTCAGGTGAAAATTCCGGCCGGCGCGCAAATCATCGATCTGCGCCAGGCAACCGTGCTGCCCGGTTTGATTGACGCGCATACGCACATGTTCGACCAGCGGGGACCGAAAGGTACGGCCGAGGCCTCGATGGTGATCGCGGTATCGAACGTCCAGGCCGACCTGCGGGCGGGCTTCACAGCAGCGCGCGACATGAGTTCCCATGGCAATGGATACGGCGATATCGCCATACGCGACGCTATCCGGCAGGGGCGCATCGAGGGACCGCGCTACCAGGTGTCTACGCTGGGAATCGTGTGGAGCGACAAACCGAAGAATCCGGCCGCGCCGGACAACCCACTCGCCAGCACAGTGGTGCGTTCGGAAGAAGACGCGCGCGCCGCCGTGCGCGAGCAGATCGCGCACGGAGCCGATTGGATCAAGCTGTTTCCGGCGGGCGCATACTCATTCACAGCGACGGGCAAAGATCAATACGTGGTGACCTACCCGCTGCCCGTGCTGCGCGCGCTGATTGACGAAACGCACCGGCTGGGTAAGAAGGCCGGCTGTCACGTCTATGGGGGCGAGGGAGAGCGAAACGCGATTGTGGCCGGTTGCGACACGATTGAGCATGGCTTCGGCCTTGATCAGGAGCAGCTCCATATGATGGTGTCCAAGGGGCTGGCGTACGATCCCACCATCGTGCGCTACACCGAGCCACTCATGGACGATAACGATGCCAAGAACACCGGCGGCAAGTACCGCATCATTCCGATCTTTACTAGAGCGCTGCGGACGGCAGCCGCCACGCCCGGACTCAAAATCATGATGGGGAGCGGCGCGGATGGCTCAACCTTTGCTCATGGAACCCAGGGGCTGGAGTTCGAAGCGCTGGTGAAATTAGCCGGACTGACCCCCGCCCGGGCCATTCAGGCGGGCACCATTATTAATGCAGAAGTGCTGGGGTGGCAGAACGAGATCGGATCGATTGAGAAAGGCAAATACGCCGATATCATCGCTGTCTCGGGAGACCCTCTATCCGATATCACGGAGCTTCAGCGCGTCAAGTTCGTGATGCAGGGCGGAAAAATCATCAGAGCTTCACTTCGCTGAACTGAAGTAGGGGTTGAATATCTGTGTATTTGGGTATATCGGCTTGAATTTCCGCGGCGTGCGGCGCGAAAGCAGCATCGAAGGCTTCTACGGAATCGACGGTCACATGGATCATGGCCACAAACGGCGCACTTGAGCCGGGAGCATCGCCGCTTGTTCCTTGCTCCACGCGAATGTCTTTTATGGCCGCGCCCATGCGATTGCGAAACATGGGTACATGGCTGTTCAAGTAGTAGTTCATATCGAATCTGCGGCCATCGCCGGATAGAATACGCTGAATCGAATCATGCGGTTCCTCCTGTTTGGAGTGGTTTTGCCAACTCCGCCGGGCGGGTCAGCAGGTGCTTCTGAATTTTGCCCATGGCATTGCGGGGGAGCGCGTTAACCGCAATAAATTCACGTGGCACTTTAAAGGACGCCAGCTTTTGGCGGCAGCGTTCCGCGAGCACGTCGGGGGCAACGGGGGAGTGCAGTACGACGTAGGCTATCGGGGCTTCGCCGCGAACCTGGTCGGGCACGCCCACCACGGCGGCCTCCGCCACCTCCTTTTGTTCTTCAAGAAATTCTTCAATTTCTCGCGGGTAAATATTGAAACCGCCAGAGATAATTAGGTCGCTGCGGCGGCCGCAGAGGGTGTAGTAGCCATCCGGATGGCGGATCGCGAGGTCACCGGTGCGGAACCAGCCATCGCGAAAGGCAGCCTGGGTCGCTTCGGGCCTGCGCCAATAGCCGGCGAAGATATTAGGTCCCTTGAAGTGAAGTTCGCCTGTGGCGCCTTCGGCAACGGGTTGGCCTTCGGCATCCAGCAAGCGGACCGAGACGCCGGGCAGAGGCATCCCCACGCTCCCGGGCCGACGCTCGCCGATGTAGGGGTTCGACATATTCATCATGGTTTCGCTCATGCCATAGCGCTCGAGGATGGTATGTCCGAAGCGCGAGCGGAACTCTTCGAGCACTTGCGGCGCGAGCGCGGCCGAGCCGGAAACGAACAATCGGACGAAGCCGCCGATTTCGCGCGCCTGTTCGAGCGGAAAATCGAGCAGCCGTACATATATAGTAGGGACCCCAAAAAAGAGGGTCGGCCGAAAATCGAGAAACGTTTCCGCGGCCGTTTGGCGGTCGAATCGCTCCAGCAGCCGCATGCGGCACCCGCTCAGCAGCCAGGAATGCAAACCGTTGCCGAGGCCGTGGACGTGAAATAACGGCAGCGCCAGCAGGAAGCGATCGGCGCTGGTGATCTGCCAGCAGGCCACCAGGTTGACCGCGTTCACCGCGAAATTGTTGTGCGTGAGCACTGCGCCTTTGGATGTGCCCGTAGTTCCGGACGTATAGATGATGCCGACGGGGGTGTCGCCATCGAGCGATCCCGCAATGGCGGGGCGCTCGTCGGACAATCCGCGTGCCTCTGCCGTCAGCTCCGAAGGGCGCCACACGGGCACTGGCGAATCGATGGCCGCATCGGTGACGAGGGTGGCGGGTTGGGCGTCGTTGAGAATATGCGCCATTTCGCGATCGCGGTAAAGAATATTGATCGGCACGAAAATGGCGCCCAGCTTGGCGCACGCGAGATACAGATCGATGATCTCAACACAGTTGGTTAGATAAACGCAAAGCCGGTCTCCCGGCTGAACGCCATGCCGCCACAACAACTGCGCCAGGCGGTTGCTGCGGGAGTCGATCTCGCCGAAGGTGAACGCGCGGTCCCGAAACTCAAGCGCGATGGTGTCGCGGCGGCCCATGAGGGACAGGTCGAAAAGATTGAGGAGATTCAAACCACCAGTGTACAAGGCCACGGGGGCTGTGGATTGGGGACTGGCAGAACAAGGGGCTAAGCCGAACCCGTCAGTGCGGTTTTTCCCAGTCCCAGTTTTTCCCAGTCCCTAGCCCCCAATCCCCAGTCCCTGGTATCATCGCGATACCATGCGGTTACTGGTTCTCGTTATGTTTGCGATATCCGCTTTTGCCCAGGATCGCAGCCAGGCGCGCTCGATGGTGATTTCCGATCGCGGCATTGTGGCCACCAGCCAGACGCTGGCTTCCCAGGCGGGAGCGCAGATTCTGGCGCGGGGTGGAACGGCCGTGGATGCTGCCATCGCAGCGGACGCTGTGCTCGGCGTGGTCGAGCCGATGAGCTGTGGGATTGGCGGCGACCTTTTCGGCATCTACCAGGACGCGAAAACCGGCCAGCTTACCGGCATCAACTCCAGCGGCTATGCCGGGCGCGCCATGACCATCGAGATGCTCAAGGCGCTGGGGAACACCACGATGCCGGAGACCGGCATCCAGTCGGTGACGGTGCCAGGATGCGTGGAAGGCTGGTCGAAGCTGCATCAGCGTTTCGGCA